>CAYYEE010000050.1:0-15629 GCA_964470775.1 uncultured Planctomycetota bacterium
GGACATGGCGCCTCAGCCCGCCAACGGCGGGATCGCAACGTGTCCCCGGAACAGGCGCAACAGGCTGCTGGGCGGCCATGACCGCCACTGGCCCGCGGCGATTCCTGTGCTCTCGTTCCGGCGTGGTACAATGCGGTTCGAGGCGGTCAACGGCGTCCGTCGTTGGCGCCTGGCCACGACGAGCTGAAGTCAGGCGAAGCCATGCGCCATGAGTCCACGGCGATTGTGGAGCGGAACGGCAAATGGTTTGTGGCCTGCTGCCCGGAGATTCCCGGCGCCAACGGGCAAGGCAAGACCAAGGCCGAATGCCTCCAGAGTCTTGCCGGCGCCATAGACTTGATTCTACAGGACCGCCGGGTGGACGCGTTACGCGGTCTCCCGCCGGCTGCCATGCGCGAGTCGGTGGTCGTGGGATGAAGCGGAACGCGCTTCTGCCCTCTTCTCAGGCGAGACGGGGGCGCACGCGAAAGAGGCGGAAGGGGCGCGTCAGCGGGCAGGGGCGGGAGAGACTTCCTGGAACGACAGTTCCTTGATAGCCGCGGTCTGGCTGGCGTGTTCGAGTGTCATGCCCACCAGCCGCCCCTGGGCGTCCAGATCAATGAGAACGTCCTCACTCACCTCTCGCGTTTCCTGAGGCGGGCCGCCGCTGAACTCGATGTGGGCGGTGTCGGTGTCGGGGAAATAGGTGATCTTCATGGGGTCACTCCGTGAAGTCCCGATCAAAGAACGCATTGTGCACGGTTTCGCCGTCTTCCAGAAGGACGACACGTAACACCCGCCCTCCGGCTTCGGCGATCTTCCCCCACCGGCGGATGCGGCCGTCTGATTGCCGGGCTTCACGGATGGGGTTCGAGATGACCTGCTCAATCCACTCCAGGCGGATGAAGGAGCGGTCGGGTCGCCCACGAGTGAAGAGGAAGTACGCTGTGTGCTTCATGGGACGGGGACTGGCGATTCCTGAACATGGTCCAATTCCACTGCTCCGTCATTTAAGTCGTCATCTTGCCACGCGGCGGCTAGTCGCGTCAACCAAGCCCCCCATTCCCGCCCGGCGCATCCTCCGCGTGGGGCGCGAAGAGCACCTCGCGCCGTACCAGCTCCACCAGCGTGGCCAACGCCTGCTCGGTCGTCAGGCCGCGCTGGCGCATGGCCTGCGCCCACTCGATGCCGGTGAAGGGCGCGTTCTGGTTCTCGACCGCCAGCAGGGCCGTGGCCAGGGGGCCGGCGGGCAAAGAGACTGGCGCGGCGTGGCGCAGCTTGTAGGCGATGCTCTCGATGCGCTGGCTGCCGTGCAGGTTGCGCCGCTCGGCGATGATCACCACGTCGGGGTTGACGCACAAGGTGGCCTGGGCAAGCTGCGCCGGCGTGAGCGCCGGCCGCGGCGCCGCGTCGTCGCGCGCCATGATCAGTTCCAGCGAGTTGCGCTCAAACGCGAGCTCGATGATCTGAAACTGCTCCAGGGGGCTCAGGCTGGCGATCCTGTCGCGCAGGGGGCCGGGGGGGAAGACGGCGTCCACGGCCCACTCGGCCGGCTCGATCCACCGCACGAACCGCAGCCCGGCCTCGCCCAGCAGCTTCCACAACGCGCCCACGTCATACTGCGTCTCGTTGACGTTGAGCAGCCGGTCCACGAACTCCACGTCGTTGTTGCGCCAGGTGTCCTGCCAGAACGTGCCGCGCAGGCAGCCTTCGCTGGCGGCCTTGGCCATGGCGCGCGCCAGGTCGAGGCGGCCGGACAGGGGCTCGCCGCCGGGGAACAGCAGGCGGATGGCCGTGGCCACGCGCATCAGCGACATGCGGCCCATGGCGGCGTAGACCATGAAGACGATGGCGCCGTGGGGCGCCAGCAGGCCGCGCAGGTTGCGCAGGCCGGTGAGAGGATCGGCCATGTGGTGGACCACGCCGAGGGAGTAGATAAGGTCGAAGCCCCCCTCCGGCGGCTCCAGCCCTTCCAGCGTCATCAGGTTGCATTCCTGGAACCGGACGTTGGCCAGCCCGAGTTGCTGGGCGGTCTTGGCCGCCTCGGCCAGCGCGACGCGGTTGATGTCCACGCCGAGGAATTGAACGCCGGGCTGGGTCAGGGCCGCGCCCAGCGCGCCCAGCCCGCGGCCGCAGCCCGCGTCCAACACGCGGATGGGTCCTTGGCGCGGCTTGGCGCGCTCCACGTAGCTGAGCGCCAGCCGCGCGTCGGCCGCGGCGCGGATTTCCATTCCGCCCGCCGGATAGGGGAACTGCTCGTACATGGCGCGAACGGATTGCGTGACATTGTCCATGCGATGTCTCCTCTGGAGCCAGGCCAATCTTGCCACCCCGCGGCGGCCGGCGTCAACCGCAAACCGCGCGCAAGGGCCCGGAGGCCACAGACATGGCGCGGCGGCAAGGACAACGCGGCGGACAAACCGCTGGCGCGAATCGGTCATCGCTCTGGCCAACGGCCGCCAACAGCGTTATGATGCTGGTTTGGCGTTTTCAAGAAAGGCGGCGTTGTGTAAAGAGGCGAAGCATGTTGAAGGTCGGGATCATCGGCTATGGCAGCCGCGTGTCGGGCATGGCGAAATCGCTGAGTATTTTTGGCATTCCCTTCAAGATCGCGGCGGTGTGCGATCCGCGCAAGGATGAGATCAAGGCCAAGGACGACGGTTTCTTGAAGGACGCGCGCTTCTACGACACGCCCGAGGCGCTGCTGGACACGGAAGAGCTGGACGGCGTGATGATCGGGACGCGGTGCAACCTGCACACGCCCATGGCGATCAAAGTGGCCAGGCGCGGACTGCCCTTGTTCCTGGAGAAGCCGGTGGCCATCAGCTTCGACCAGGTGAAGGCGCTGGACGAAGCGTTCCGCGACTATCCGGCGCCGGTGGTCGTGTCCTTCCCGCTGCGCACCAGCCCAATCGCCGAGCGCGTGAAGCAGATCATTGATTCCGGCGAGATCGGGTCCGTGGAGCACGTGGTGGGGTTCAACGACGTGCCCTATGGGTGGGTGTACTATCGCCGGTGGTACCGCGACTACGAGACGATGCAGGGCCTCTTCCTGCAAAAGGCGACGCACGACTTCGACTGCGTCAACTTCCTCGTGGGCCAGCGGCCCAAGTGGGTCTGCGCCATGACGTCGCGCCGGGTCTACGGCCCCGGCAGGGCGTTCGGATCGGGCCGGCCGTTCGATCTGGCGTGCGCCAAGTGCGCCGAGAACATGGAGTGCCCCGAAGGGCCCTTCCGGCGGTTCCACGACCGCTTCGAGGGCGACAAGGTGGTGATGGAAGAAAAGGACATGTGCCTCTTCGCCGAAGGCGTGCGCAACGAGGACAGCGGCAACGCCATCATCGAGTTCGAGAACGGCGCGCAGTACAGCTACTCGCAGAACTTCTTCGCACGCGGCCAGGCGGCCCGGCGCGGGGCGCGGCTCTACGGCTACAAGGGCACGATCCACTTCGACTGGTACGAGAACAAGATTCACGTCTACCCGCATCAGCGGCCCGGCGTGACGACGATTGATTTTTCGGCCGGCGGCATGTCGCACTTCGGCGGCGACCGCGAGCTGGCCTACGATTTCCTGATGGCCATGAAGGAGCGCCGGCCCACGCGCACGCCCATCGCGGCCGGCGTCCTCAGCGCGCTGACGTGCCTGTGCGCGCGGCAGTCGGCCGAGACCCGGCGGTTCGTGGAAGTGAAGATGCCTGGGTGAGGACGCCTTTGCGGACTCATAGCCGCCGCTGGCCCTCGGTTTGACATACACATTTTTGATCCTTCTTCTGGCCAAACATGGCCGCCTGAAGGTCGTGAAGACAGCGTAGCAGCCCGTCGGAAATCGCTCCGCGCCGGCGGGGACAGGACCGCGACGTGTCCCCCGAACAGACAAGGAAAGACACCAAGGTGGCCAAGATTCTTCGACAGACGACCGTGGTGCGCGATGGGTTCCACAACGGCTTCACCGACCTGGCCTATTGGCGCGACATGTACTGGGTCAGCTATCGCCGCGGCAGCGGCCACGCCACCATGGACGGCCAGGCCGTGGTCAGCGTGTCCACGGACCGCAAGCGCTTCCGGCCCGCGGCCAGCATCAAGCTCTTCGGCGACAACCGCGACCCCAAGCTGTTCGCGCTTTCGCCCGAGCGCATGGCCTGCATTGTCCCCACGTGGGAAGGCGCCTACCGCGGCGACCTGATCCGCACCTATGTCGCCTTCACCAACGACGGCTTCAACTGGACCAAGCCGGAGCGCATCCTCGGCCCGGGCCAGTGGCTTTGGCGCGTGAGGCGGATGGGCGATCAGTTCCTGGGCATGGTTCAGCAGGTGGGCGGACAGACGGAAGGCCCCAAGTCGCACGATCTGTTTCTGATGACGTCAAGAGACCTTCTGTCGTGGGAGCCGCTGGCCCAGGTGGGAACCCAAGAGCACGGCTTGGCGGAAAGCGACATCGTGTTCCGGCCCGACGGCGCGGCGTGGATCATCCTGCGCTGCACCAAGCCCCCGTACACCAGCTACTTCGCCCATGCGGAGCCGCCGTACACACGGTGGGAGCTCAAGCGGCTGGACGCTTTGATTCATGCCGCGGTCATGTTGGAGCACAACGGCCGCGTCTACGTGGCCGGCCGCAGCAAGCCGGAGGTCGAGGGCGACTCCACCTTCCCCTCCGTCTTCAGCTTGGGAGTGTGGGAGGTGGAGTTCGGCAAGGTGACCCCGGTTCTGCGCATTCCGGCCATGGGCGACTGCTCCTACCCCGGCCTCATCAAAGACCCGGACGGCCGCATCTGCATGAGCTACTACTCGCAGCATGCCTACTACATGGGCGTCGTGCCCAGCGACGCGCCTTTTGCCAATGTCAAGGAAATGCCCGACGACGTGTACTTCGCGGAGCTGGAGCTGTAGGCGCCGCGGCCAAGCGCGCGAGGCGCCCGCGCTCCGGCGGAGGCCGCGCTCTCGGCGCCGCGCCTACTCAAACACCATGACGCCGAAGCGTTCGATGTTGTGAAAAGAGCCGAAGGTGGGGCGCCAGCTCGATTGCTCCCACATCCAGCCGTCTTTGACGCCGGGCACGCCGGCCACGGGGTAGTAGTGGTTGCGGCAGAAGTTGACTTGCCAGGGCTCTTTGGCCGTGGGCGCGGCCAAGTCGAGCGATTTGAGGGGAATGGCCAGCTCCGCGGTCCACTCCTTGTCGTTGCGCTGTGTCTCGAGCTGCGCGCCCTCGCAGTTCCACTTGAACATGTCCATGCTGAACTTGGCGGTGTGGTCGGGGTGGTAGTTGTCGGCGTAGACGTTGTCCGGGCCGAGCAAGAACTGGTATTTCTTGACGCCCTGCACGAAGAACAGCTCCACGCTTTCCTGGTTCCATACCCACCCGTCGCGCGACCCGGCGGGCAGATCAATCTTGATCTGGCCGCTGAGCGGGGCGCGGACCGCGACGTAGAGCACGCCGCCCGCGCGCAAGAACCGCATCTCGGTCTGCGCCTTCAGGTCCGACGCGTTAAAGCTGTCGTAGAACCCCGTGGCCGCGGCCGCGGTCTTCCATCCTTCGTCGTCCAGCGCGCCGTCCACCACAGGCGCGGGTCCGGTCTTCACGATCAGCTTCTCGTTGGCGATCTTGCCGCTGTCCGCGCTGGCGAATCGCTGGCTGTTGGCCTCGTAATGCAGATAGGTTGAGAGGACCTTGGCCGCGCGGGCGTGATAGGGCTCCTGGCCGCGGGTGATCTTCTCGGCCTCGCGCAGCCAGCCCACGGACTCCTTCACGAACTCGGGCGGGTAGGTCTTCACCCAGCAGGAGCTCCAGTCCCAGGCCGCGTCCTGGCCGCCGCGGATGTTGATATCGGTGAAGCGCTTTTCCAGCGCGGTGTCGAACTTGCGGATGAGCGGCGCGGCCGGTCCGAAGAAGGCGGGGTAGAACTCGTCGAGGAGCTGCTCCACGTCCGTGTCCATATTCCAGAGCAGGCGCATGCCCACGTAGACGTTGAGCGAGTCATAGACCCAATCGGCCCAGCCGTTGACGCCTTTGCCGCCGGCGTCAATGTCGGGCAGTTCAATGGCGTGGCCGAGCACACGGCCGCGGTCGAGCAGGAACCACTCCTTGATGAGACGCGGGTAGACTGCCGGCGCGCCGTAGACGCCCCGGCTGTAACGCGACAGCCAGTAGTCCCAGATGTAGAGATTGGAGGCCTGCTGGCCCCATGCCTCGATGCGGTTGAGATAGGCTTGCTTGGCGCCGGGCTTGAAGGCGCTGACGGGGAAGGTGTTGTCGCAGATGGTGACCGCCACGTTGGGCAGCAGCTTGATTCCCTCGGGCGGATCAGCGTAGCTGGAGTAAGAGCAACAGGTGATGAAGCGATCGGGGTGGCTCTCGCGCAGGGCTTCGGCCACCTTGTTGACAAAGCCCCACATCATGCGGCTGTGCTTGCCCCTCGCGCCTTTTTCTGGCTGTTCCAGCGCCTTGCATTGAGGGCACTGGCAGTAGTAAAGGTCCAGGCTGTCGCCGGCCATGACCGCGGCGTAGCGCTGGCCCGGGTACTTGTCGAAGAAGGCGCGTTTTTCGGCGATGGTCTGCTTGAGGACCTCGGGGTTGGAGAAGCAGAGGTGGCCGAGGGGGTTCTCGCTGGCGCGCGAGCCGTTGCGCTGCAGGGCGAACCACTCGGGGTGGTCTTTGCCGAACTGCTTCGGCCAGGCATTGAAGGAGTGGTTGGCCACGGGGCCGCCGCCGGGCGTGCCGGCCCTCATGCGTCGCCACCACAGCGCCGAGTCGGCCGCGGACACGGCCGGGTCGCGGTGGAGCGCGTACCAGCCGAACCGGGTCTCGTAGCTGGGCGCGCCTTGCCAGCGGATGGCGCCGACGGACAGTTCGTCGCGCTTGGGCGCCACGCGGCCCATGTCGCCGGGCCAGTACCAGCGCACCTCGGCGGCGCGCTCCAAAAACTCATAAACGGCGTACAGCGTGCCGAATGGCAGTTTGTGGTGGCCGGTGAGGGGATTGACGGACTCGGTGGTATCGCCGCCGCTCAGGACGAGGGCGCCGCCCACGCGCCAGACGAGCCAATGGTCGGGCGCCAGGAACTCGGGCGCCAGGCCCAGGCGGCGGGTGAGGTCCGTGGCGCCGATGTGCACCGTGGCGCCTTCCACAGCCGCGCCCGTGTCCACGACCGGCAGCTTGCATCCAGCGACCAGTTGCAGGTGGTCGTTCAGCTCCTTGACAGCGGCTTGGACCGTGGTGGAGGCGGGCTTGGCGATGATGATCGTGGCCAGCGGTTTGCCGCCGCGCGCCAGGACAAGGGGCGGCGCCGGTTTGCCGGCCTCCTGCGCCGCGACAGACCCGGCAAAGACCGGCGCTTCGGAGGCCGTTCCCTTCTCTTCCACCTTCAGCGCCGCTTCGTCGATGATGACCGCGGGCGGCTGGGGGGAGTTGAGCACCCAGAAATGGATGTCGGCGTGGGAGATGAGCCCGCCTGCCGGGACCATGCCGCGCAGTTCCAGCAGGCCCCACTCGCCGGGCTTGGCCTCGGATGCCTTGACCGCCGGGGTGGCGGCCACGAGTTTGTTCTCCTTGTCCCACAGCCGCAGCATCGCCCCCACCTCGCCCTGACCGCGCAGGCGTTTTACGCGCGCCTGAAACAGGATGGGCTTGCCCTTGATCGCTTCGAGCGCGTCCTTGGGGATGCCGTAGTTCGTCACCACGACGCGCTCCTTGCTGCCTTGGCAGTCAATCCGGACGGCGGGAGCGGTCTTGAAGACATCCTTCTCTTCCAGAGAGACCGAGGCGGCTTTGTTGTAGGAGTCCTTTTGCCATCCTTTAACGAGTTCCGGGAAGCGCGCTTTGAAGCTGTAGGCCGCGGCGGCGTTATCGGCGGCCAGGGCGGCCGCGCTGAGGGCCAGGGCGATGAGAGCGGCAATGGCTGCGCGAACGCTTTGGGGCATGGGGGGCTCCTGACGAGTAGGTCGGATAAGCCAGACGTGTCCGACACGTCCGGCGGCTCTAGCGGACAGGCTAGGGTTTGTCTATGCCGGCGGCCTGATCGAAGTAGCGCCACACGGCCAGAGAGCTGTTCGTGAAGTTGGCCGGCTCGGCGGCGGCGGTGGGCAGCGAGAAGAGAAAGTAGGACCCGTTGGTGTAGAAGTGGTTGTAGCCGAGGGTGAACTTGTAGTAGGAGGCGGAGGTGGAGGTTCCGTAGCCTTGCTTGTGCCAGATGATCTTCTGCTGCGGGTCGCCGAACCAGCGGACCGCGCCATCGCCGTAGAGGGCGTTGTAACCCTCGCGGTGGCCGAGGATTCCCATGCCCACGATGGTCTGGCTCTTGTCAATCGGCTGGCCTTCGAGGCCGGAGACATCGACGCCGCGGGCGTCGAAGTGGCCGCCTTTGCTGAAGGTGTCGGTCATCACGGCGCGTCCCCCAAGGGTGCGGGGGGTCTTGAAGTACGGATTGCCGATTCCGAACGGAACGCCGGGCTTCGTGCCCGGCACGACGTAGACGGACTCCTGCCAGACGCAGTGAGGGTTGGCGGCGGACATGGGCACGTTGCGGTAACCGTAGTGCGAATAGACGGAGCGCGTGTTGGTCCATGACTGCTGCATCGGACCCCAGTCGCCGGTGTAGAGGGTCTGCGCGTCGCGGCCGCCGGCCCGTGCCCAGTGGGCCAGGCGCGTGGCGCCGCCGTTGACGTAGATGGTGTCCGATCCTATGCCGTCGGAACTGGGGTAGTAGTAGGAGGCGGCGTCGGAGAGGTAGCCGCTGGTGAGCAACATGCCGGCGCCCGTGGGGCAGAGGTTGAGCGTGCCTTTGGTGAAGGCCGTGCTCTTGACGCCGACGGCGATGCAGCGCCAGCTCGAGATGGTGGGGTAGGTCTGGTCGGTGCGGACGGCGGTGTCGGAGGCGTTGCGGCTGAACATGGCCTTGATGCCGCTATGGGGATAGCGGACGCGGCCATCGCCCCACACGTCGGGCGTCTGGTGGTAATTGGGCGGCCCGGCCAGGGCGCAAGTATTGGTCCACACGGGCGCGGGGGTGGAGGTGGAACTGGAGCACCAGGTGTAGCCGCCGGGCGCGTTGTTGGACCAGCCGTTCCAGGAGGGGTAATAGCCGTTGTAGTCGCCTGCGTAGCTTTCGAGCGCCTTCCCCATCTGGCCGAGGTTGGTGACGCACGAGGCGCGGCGGGCCTTCTCGCGCGCGGCGGACAGCGCAGGCAGCAGCATGGCGGCGAGGATGGCGATGATGGCCACCACGACGAGGAGTTCGATCAGCGTGAACGCGCTCACCAGTCTCTTCACGGCGTCCTCCTTTCCGATTGTGCCGGACGCGGCGGCTTGGGACCGCACGCTCACGTGTCGCGGATCAGCAGCTCTACAGGCGTCACGATCTCGCGGCGTCCGCGGTCTTCTTGTATGGAATCCATCAGCGCGGCGATGGCCGCTTCGATCATCTCTTCGCGGCGCTGCGAGACCGTGCTGAGCTGGCAGCGGGTGTAGTGGGGCGGGATGTAGTCGCCATAGCCGATGACGCGCAGGTCCTGGGGGACGCGCAGGCCCAATTCGCGCGCGGCGTCGAGCACGCCCCAGGCCTGGTCGTCCATGGAGGCGAGCACGGCCGTGGGGCGGTCCGGGCGGGAGAGCAGCTCGCGCGCCGTGTCGCGCGCGGCTTCATAGGTGAAGCCGGTTACGACGCGCAAGGGCTCGATCCCCGCTTCCCTGGCCGCGCTGACGCCTCCGGCAAGACGCTGTCTCATGCTGAGGTAGTTGAGGGGCCCGGTGAGGCAGGCGATGCGGCGGTGGCCCTGGGCGATGACATGGCGCATGGCCGCGGCCGCGCCGGCGCCGTTGTCGCTGTGGACAAAGGACACGTCGCAGCCTTCGGCGGACTGATCCAGGATCACGAGAGGCACGCCCGCGGCGCGCGTGAGGGCGGCGATGTCCTTGGTCTCTTCTGGTTTGGACGGGATCCAGAGGATGCCCGCCACCATCTGCGAGATGAGCGACTCGAAGAGCTCCCGCTCCGATCCCATCTCTTCGTCCACGGTGCAGGCCATGAGCAGGTAGTGGCGCTGTCCCAGGGTGCGGCGGACGAGGCGGGCCATGTCGGTCCAGAAGAGCCCGTTGGAGGCGTTGGAGAAGAAGCCGGCCATGGCGATGATGTTGGAGCGGCCGCGCACGAGCGAGCGGGCCACGGCGTTGGCGCAATAGCCCAGGCGCCGGGCGGCGCGCTGGACGGCGCGGCGGGTATCGGGGTGGATGAGAGGGTTGTTGTGGAGCGAGCGGGAGACGGTGGCCACGGACACGCCGCAGTGGCTGGCGACATGCGCGAGCGTTACGTTCTGTCCGCGAGCGCCCATGTGAATACCCCGAATGCAAACGTTTACAAAGGCATTGTATGGGGTTATGAGGCAAGATGTCAAGGGAAAAATGAGAAAGGGAGATGCGCCGCCAAGGGGACGGAAGGGATGGGAGAACGGACAACGGCGGTCTCGCGCGGAGACGCGGAGAGCGGGCGGCGGAGGGGTCGCGCGGAGGCGCGAAGAGATAACGACGGCGGGCAGGGGGCGCGGTGGTCCACTTAGGGCCGCGCGTGGCGCAGGATGAAGTCCGTGATCGGCGCGGGGTCAGGGAGGCTGTGCGGATGGTGGCCGCAGTCCTTCTTGAGGATGACCTCGATCACGCCTCCGAGCTGGCGGCAGCGCTCTTCGAGGATGGCGGTGTTTTCCTCAAAGGGGACCGACTCGTCGGCGCCGCCGCACACGGAGATGATGGGGATGCGGGCCTTGGCCACCTTCTCCACCTGGTCCAGGGGGCTGCCCCGGAACGACGGCAGAGTCTGTTCGGTGAGGCCGTAGATGGCGAGGCACTCGTCCCAGCACTTGGGATTGCCGATGCCCTTGCCCTTGCCGCCGGGCCAGCTCCGAATGTCCAGCACGGGCGCGTCGAGATACAGGGCGGCCACCTTGTCCGGATGCGCGGCGGCGTAGTTGAAGGCGTAGAGCCCGCCGCGGCTGAACCCCTCCAACACGGCCTTGGGCGCCAGGCCGTGGCGTTTCTCCAAATGGGCGTGGTACGCGCGCATCTCTTGGATGGCCGGCGGCGCGCCATACATGTCGCTGACCTTGAAGTAGGTCACATGCCAGCCGTGGTCGAGCATGGCCAGGTCGAACTGGGGCTCGTGGTCAAAGAACTCCGTGCGCCAGATCCACGGTTTGCCTGGCGCGACGGTCTTGGGTGAGACCAGCAGGCACGGCCGGCCGTTGAAGGTGAAGTCCCGGCGGTCATAGCCGCGCCAGAGAGAGTGTTGGAGGGTGGGGGGCGTGGGCATGGGAGTAATGGGAATAGTGGGAGTTATGGGGGGGACGGCCTACGGCTTCAAGATGAGGAAGTCGAGCTCTTCCAGGTCCAGAGTCACCGTGGCGCCGCCGCCGGGGTTGGCCGCGAAGGACTTGATCGGCGAGACGACGCTGGTGAGCTTGCTCTTGCTCACGGGCGGCGGCAACGTCACGCGCAGGTCCTTGAGCGCGGCGCTGGTCCAGTTGCTGAGGGTGACTACGGTACCTTGAGGACCTGTGAGCACGCAAGCCTCGGCCATGGGGTGGCTGGTCGTGGCCGTGGGCGCCACGGCGCCGGCGGGCAGGACGGCGCGGAGCAGTTCGCGCGGGCCGGGGGGGAAGGGGTTGGGGGAGGTCTTCTCCGCCTTGAGGACAGTGACGCCTTCGCGGGCGTAGGCGATGCCGGGGAAGAAGCTGAACGCGGCCACGGCGCCTTTCTTGAAGCGGAGCGTCTGGGCCGCGGGCGAGCCGTCGGCCAGGGCGCCTTGCGCCTCGGCGTTGGGCCAGCGCGGCGTCTTCTGCGCGCCGCACACGACGTCGATCTTGTGCTGGCCAAAGGTCGCCGCGTCCAACACCTTGCGCGTGGGGAACTCGTACCACGGACGGCCGGCGCTCTCGGCCAGCTCCGCCTTGCCGCGCTGGATGCCCAAGGCCGCGTCCAGGCCGAGGGGCGCGTTGAACTCGTCGCTGAGCGCGCTGGCCGCGGAAAGGCACAGGAAGCCGCCGTCGCCGGCCCACTGCGCCAGCGGCGCCACGGTCGCGGCCTTGAGGTGCGAGCCCACGACGAACAGCGCGCGGTAGTCCTTCAGCGCGCCGGCGATGACCTCGTCCTCGCTGACGATGTCCACGGGCACGCCTAGGTGGCGCAGGATGAGCCAGAGGTAGTGGCGCTCCTGGGTGAACACGCCGCGCGCCTTGGCGGCCAGGTCCCAGATGTCCGTGGTCTGCGAGTGGAGCAGGGCCACGGACGCCTTGGCCGGACGGGCGGCGATGATCACATCCTCGGCCGCGCCCACGGCGAAGTTGGCCTTTCGAACCGCCGGATACAACTCATAGCGGTGCGAGCTTTGGTCCGTGGTGGGCGCGTAGTACGGGCCGTAGTTGAAGTAACAGATGACTCGGGCGCCGTGGCCGATCTCGGCCGCGGTTTTGGCCGCCACCAGCCACGGGCTGCGGTTGAAGACGTTGTAGACGCTGTAGGGCTGGCCGCGGGGCCGGCACGCGGCGGCCAGGACGTCGGCGATGAAGCCGCACAACTGCGGCGTGGCCGTGCAGTTGAGCCAGTCCTCGGTCCAGCCATACGTGAGCGCGCCCTGGCCCTGGATGAGGAACCAGTCCGTTCCGCGCTCGAGCATGTTGCCGCTATAGGACATCTCGTTGGCGTAGTTGGCCGTGGTGCGGATGTCCGGGATCTTCTCCTGGAGGATGCGGGTCATAAGGCCGAAGTGATTGGCCAGGGTCTGGCCGCGGAACATGACGGTGTAGTAGTAGAGCCGGGGATCGGCTGGGTCTTTGGAAGGGGCGATATCCTCCCACTGCTTCTTGCCGAAGAAGCCGGGCCGCAGACCGAGGCCTTCCAGATAGCGCCGAAAGGCGGCGTGGCACGCGGGGCAGGATTCGATGTGCTCCAGGCTGGCGGAGCCGGGTTCGTCCATGAGCCGGCAGAAGAGATGGGTCTTGTCGGTTCCGTCCTCGATCATGGACGCGGCCATCGCCTCGCAGCGCTGTCGGATCTTGGGCTCGTCCGGGGTGTTCATGCATCCGTTCTTGTAGAGGGCGAAGGCGGCGGGTCCCCGGCCCGAATTGAAGGTGAAACCGGCCGCCTCCCAATCCTTGCTGGCTTCGCCGCGGGTTCCATTGAAGCCCAGCAGCGACAGGATGCGCTGCTCGGTCTTAACGGTGGATTCGAGGTTCTCTACGGAGCTGATGGCGCAGCCGGTGAGCACGGGGATTTTGACGGGGCGCTTGCCGGCGACCGGGGGCAGGGCCTCGGCCTGGGCCAGGGCCGCCGCGCTCCATTCGGTTTCGCTCTTGATCTCGCCGCGCTTCATCAAGTCAATCACCACCGCGATGCCCGCGCCCGGGCCGGCGCGGTGATAGGTCTTGAACACACCCTCGTCCGACGGAGTGGAGGAGAGCAGCAGGTCATAGCTGGCGGCTTCGAGGGGTTTGTAGTAGGCGGTGATGGCGGTGAACTGCACGCGGCAGTCGCCGCGATGGTCGAGCAGAGGCGCGATGTTGACCCAGGGCGACTCGCCGCCGGGCGGGATGTTGGCGCCGCCGCGGAAGGTGGCGCCTCTGGCCAGGCCCTTGAGCGTGATGTTGGCGTGGGGCAGGGTCCAGTCGGGCCCGCGGGGATTGCGGCCGAAGATGTGCAGCGCGCAGGGCGGCATGTCTGCGCCCGTCATACGGACCTTGAGATAGAGCGGGGCGATGAGGTCGGATTCCTTGGGCGTGTACTTCAGGTCTTGGGTGAGGACCAGGCAGTCCAGGTGGCGCGTGGCGTTGCGCGTCACGGCCGGGCCGTGCTTGGACACGATGACGCGGGCCGGCCCTTTTTCCAGGGTTGCGTCCACGAAGCCCCAGACAAAGACGCCCCAGTGGGGGCCGTATTTTTTGACCCCCTCTTCCGTGGCCCTCGTGCCCTGCTCGTCAAACACCTTTTCCCCGCGCGTGGCGTTGTTCTGGACAACGCGGACCTTGAACGGGCCGCGCAGGGCGCGCAGATCGAGATAGCGCACCCAGAGGCGATAGGCGCCAGGCGCGGGCGCATCCACATCCCACGTGGCCTCGCCCTGGCCGGTGTCGGCGCCGCTGAGCATGTCCTCGATGGGCGAGCCGGTGTACCATCCCGTGAAGTGCTTGCGGAGCTTCCAGGTCTTGCCGTCGGTCTTGAGGGCTTCGGCCTGGATGAAGGCGACGATGGGGTTTTTGTCCTGGCCGGCGGCGGCGAGGCCAAGGGCGAGACAGAGAACAAGAGCAGCGGACGCAAGGCAGCGGAGAAGCATTGGAACCTCCTGTGAGGGGGGGCAGCACGGCAAGGACGGAGGAAGGGCAGGCGGGCGAAACGCCCGCGCTCCGGCGATGTCTTTGCGGCGGGGCGGTCACTGCCCATCCACGCCTTTGTCCACGCCGCTGGCGGCGTCGAGAATGTGCCATTGCAGAACGTTGCCGTAGCGGATGGTGGGCGTGGTGTAGGCCGTGCCTTTGCAGGAACCGGTGGTGGCGTAGTCGCTGACGCAGGAGTTGCCGGCCAGGCAGAACTGCGCGTTGGCGCCGCTGCGCGACGGCAGTTCGTACCAGATGTAGCTTTGTTGCGGGTCGCCGAACCATGCAGCGTGGCCGTCGCCGTAGAGGACGTTGTAGCCGTCGCGGTGGCCGAAAAAGCCCAGGCCCGGCTGGTAGGAGTACTGGTTGCCGCGCTTGTGGAAGGCGTCGGCCATGATGGCGCGTTCGCCGAGCTGTTTCTGGGTCTTGAACCAGGGCTCGCCGTCTTCGACCCAGCGGTCGGGTTTGGTGTAAAGGATGCGGCCGCGCGGCGGGTCGTATTGGACGTAGCCGTGCAGGCGCCACACCTCGCCGGGTGTCAGGCGGTAGTTGTAGGAGCCTTGCACCGCGCGGAAGTTGCCGGGGTCGAACCTGCCGTGCGGCGCCCAGTTCCAGTCGCCGTGGGCCACGCCGTTTCCGTCCGTGGCGCCGCAGCGCCGCACGTCGCTCAGACGCGAGACAGCCGCCGCGGCCGCGGTAATCAGGCCGCCCCTGCCTACGGACCCGATCTGCCAGTCGTCGGGCATGCCGTCGGACGAGGCGCAGTAGAAGGTCGAGACGTCGCTGATATAGCCTGAGGCGGCCAGAACGCCCGCGCCTACGCCGGCGAGGTTGAAGTCGCCCTTGGGCATGCAGGTCTGATAGCCGCTCTGGTAGAAGTAGGCGCGCGTGGGCTTCTTGCCGCCGCAGAAGAGGCTGCGGTTCATGGCAATGCCGTGCTCCAGCGTCTTGTAATAGTAGCCCGGGATGCAGCTATAGACGGTTCCGGAAATGCCGGAGAGCCGTCCATCGGTCACGATGCCCATCTCGGTCCACGACAGCGTGGGGTCGCCGGTGGAGTTGTACTCGGTGCCGGAGCAGTTAATGCCTTCCACCCAGTATGTGTCGCTCTGGTCCACAGCCTTGCCCACGCGCGCGCCCCATCCGGCCCAGGAGGGGAAGTAGCCGTTGTAGTCGCCGCAATAGGCTTCCAGCGCTTTGGACACCTGGTTGAGGTTGCTGAGGCAGGAGCTTCGGCGGGCCTTTTCGCGCGCGGCGGCCAGGGCGGGCAGAAGCATGGCGGCCAGAATGGCGATGATGGCTAC
>CAYYEE010000051.1:0-15572 GCA_964470775.1 uncultured Planctomycetota bacterium
ACAACCACGCTCGCGTGATTGCGGACGAACCGCCGATCCAGGTGATCGAGCAGCGCGGCCAGGTCGCTCTCCGCGATCCGCTGCTCCGGCGCCTGCGGATGCCCGCGCCACACGCCCGTCTTGGCGATCTGCACCCACTCCGGCGCCTTCGCCGCGTCCAGCGCAATTTCGGCCGAGTTGAGGATGATCGAGTCGTTCAGCTTCACGTTCCACGCCTCGCTTTCCGATCCGCCGTGGTTCGCTTGATTTCCTCATTGAGCAACTGGGCGTGTTCGCCCCAGTCGGCGGAGAACACCGCTTCAGCCAAGGGCTTTCCGCACAGGTCCACGTGTTGGGACTTTTCGCCCTCATGGTGGACAAACACCTTTCGGATTCCGAGCCTGCGCGCCGTGGCCTTGAGCGCCTTCAAGTCCTGATCGAACAGATGGGCAAACCAGCAACCCATCCGAAAACACTTCGGCGCATCAGCCGGTGGGCGAGCATTGAACACGTGCAGGGCCTGCTCGCCGGACGCGCTGAACTCAATCGCCTCGCGGAGTTCGTCGCACAGAAAGAGCTTCACGTCAAACTCCTTGACAAACAGCCAAAAGCAGGCCATAATTCGTGGTGAAGGAGAACGCCATGACGATCACCCCTTTGGCCCCACCGGAATACGACACCGACGAGAAGGTCATTGACCTGATCCACCGGGCGAACATGGGCGAACCGGAGGCCAAGCGCATCCTGGCGGAATGGCGCAAGAAGCTGTGGGATGAGGAGATTGCCTTCACCGCCAGCCTCCCTGAAGACTTTGACGCAGTTCCGTAACTCGCCGCGCCACGGCGTCCCACCTGCCTTCGTCGTACTTTTCCGTGTATTTGTTTGGGGCAGCGCCGAACATCGCCAGTCGCAAGTCATCGGCCAAGACGTTTTCCACTGACCCGCGCGGGATTTCGTCCAGCCTCAGCCCTTGCTCCCTGACGATCCGCGCCCACGGTTCCACCTTGGGGTGGGCAAGCAGCTTGGCCTTGAAGTCGCCATCGTAGGGGTCCACCAGCTTGTAGATGCCCACGTGGCCGGTTTCGTGCCCAACGACGTGAGCAACGGCCCGCTGCTCGTCCGTCTTCAACCGGCGTTGCCATTCCCGGCCACGCTCCAACGCATTGGCCAGTTCAGGCGGGTACACCCCATCGCGGAGGTTCCGCTCGACCGCAAGCATCCGCTGCGCGTACTCGGCCGTCCGCTCCGGGCTGGCGGCGACGTTGATCCTGCTGGGCGCGCGGCGCGAGACCCAGGCGTTCACCTCGCGGCCGTGGCTGTCAAAGACCCTGGCCGGAACGCCGGCGACGTTTGCGGTCCACGGCGTGGCGTCCGCGATCACCGCGGCGGAAGCGCGCAACACAGGCGCCTTGACAGCGGGCGCGGGCTTGAAGCTGTAGGTCCTGTCTATCACTTCCTTCACGCTCGCCGGAGCCAGGACTTCCACCCTGCCCACCGGAGCGTCCAGCGCGTCGCTAGGTTCGGGCGCGGAGGGCGTCTGCGGCATCAGAACCTTGTACGCGGTCTTGCCCTCTTCCGTGGCCTCCATGCCAGCCGGGCCTTCGTTGAGGAAGAACGCCTTTGCCGGATCAAAGCCAAAGCCCTCGCGCGGCTGGGGGAAGGCGCCCGCGCCGGGCGCGAGCTGCCCATAGCGCGCGGCGATCTGCGCGTCCGGCGTGATCTCCAGCCCCTCAGCATCCATGTCATCCGCCGAGATGGATACGACCTGGCAGCGGCAGCCGAAATCCCAGGGCGGGTAGAACTTTGACCAGAACGGATCGTCGTGCCGCTTGATGACGCCGTTGAGCGCGGCGTGGCTCGGCCGCGTAGCCTCGTCCAGCGTGGCCACGTACTGCCAATAGGGCCGCCGCTCGGCGATCTGCTTCATCTGGATATAACGGCCCGCCCCAAGCGCAAGGCTTGTGTTCTGCCGGTGCACCAAACGCAGATGCCAGGCGCCCAGGTCATCGGCCGTGCTCAGGCCGGCCGCGCGGAAGTGATCCTCGATCTTGGTCAGCCAATCGTTCGCGGTCTGGCCTTCTTCGATGGCCTTGGCCAGCGAGTCCTTGAACGTGGTCAGGATGTACTGGTTGGCACTTCACTCCCACGGGCGCGGGCAAAACAGCTGGGGCACGCCGTCGCGGCCGAATGCGGCCGGTTCACCCCACGGGTGTGGTGAAGACTGGTTTCCCAATACCGTTCAGCCCAGCGCTTTGCCCAGGCCCAGGTGGATGAGCTTGCCCGTGGCCGTGGCCAGGCCGCCGCAGATTTCGCGCAGGGACTGGGCCGATCCGATCTGGCAGAAGAGCATGGCCACGAACTGATCCCAGCACGAGAACCCCTTGGCGCCCCGCTCGGCCCCGTGCCGGCGCACAGCGCGCTCAAAAAGATTGCGTTTGACCATCGAGAGCGCTTGCGCAAAGCAACTGGCAACTTTTGCCCTGTCCTGCGTCCTCCGGTTGGGGGTGGCCGGCGCGACCGCGCCGGTGCGATGACTGCTTCATCACCATGCTACCCCCGCCGGCGGACTTCTTAAATCGCTAGAACCTGTTTTGGACAAGAGTGGGGCGGCAAAAGGCAGCAGAGCGTTACCGCGTCCGCACGGATGAGGCGCCAGGGGGACGAATCAACTGCCAGATGAAAAAAGGATGGCGACGCAGGTTTGACAGACTGCGACCCAGCGCGTAATATTCTGTCCACCAAGGGGTTGGCCCTGTTTGAGGGGTCTCGCTGCGCCGTGCAGCCAGGCCATGTCCGTCCTCTGGCCCGTGACACCCGCGGACAAATGGGCATACCCGTCTTGCACTGTGCAGATGTGTCGCTCCCAATCCGCAAAGCTGGCGGCTGAGTCAGCGGGCCGCTTTCGCCGCCTGCTTCAGGGTGCAAGCGCGTGGTGAAACAAAGGCCAAGTGTGTCAGTCCGGCGTTGTAAGATGGTGGGCGCATTGCCGGGCAAAAGCGACGCTCTATGTTGGAAGTGTTGAGGAGGGGGAATAACGCATGAGCGGACTCGCGCCCATCCACGAGGGCCAGGTCATCACCGGTTCGCTCTTCAGCGAGGCGATGCGGGTGGAGACCGTGCGTCCCGGCGGTCCCGGAACATAGGTCGCCGGGATGGTCGGCCTGCAAACCGAGCGCTTCCGCAAGGTCACGCTGACCACCGAGGACATCAAGAAGCTCACCATCCTTGACGCGGCCTTCGACTACAGCGGCGACGGGCAACTGCTTCGTCTGGGTATCCAGGCATATTCGCTGGGGATCGCCTACGAGTTCGACCCCTTCTTCGGCCTATCAATCTCTCGCGTGGACCCGCTGCCCCACCAGTTGGAGGCCATCTACGACTACCTGCTCAAGCTCGCGCGGGTGCGGTTCCTCCTTGCGGATGACGCGGGCGCGGGCAAAACCATCATGGCCGGCCTTCTCATCCGGGAGCTTGAACTCCGTGGGCTGGCCGAACGAATACTGATCGTCTGCCCCGCCAACCTCTCGTTCCAATGGCAACGCGAGCTCAAGGAAAAGTTCGAGGCGAAATTCGAGGTGATGAAGGGCGCGGACATCCGCGAGCAGTTCGGCTTCAACCAGTGGCAGGAGAAGAAGCGCGTCATCACGTCCCTCGACCTCGCCAAGCGGCAGGACATCCTGCCGGGGCTCCGGCAAGTCCACTGGGACCTCGTCATCGTGGACGAAGCCCACCGCATGTCAGCGGCCGACGATACCCACAAGAGCCTCCGTTACAAACTCGGAGAACTCCTCCGCGATACGACCGACCACCTGCTTCTCCTGACCGCGACGCCGCACAAGGGCGACCCGGAGAACTTCAGCCTCTTCCTGCAACTCTTGGACGCCGACGCCTATGCCGACGTGAAGTCCATCCGTCAGGCGATGGACCGCCGCCGCGCTCCCTTTTACCTGCGCCGCACCAAGGATGCCATGGTCTATTTTCCCGAGCGCAGGCCCGACGGCGCCTGGGTGGCGGAGAAGATTTTCACCAAGCGCATTCCGCACACCGTGGACTTCCAGATGGACGGGCCTGAGTTCAAGCTCTACAAGGAAGTCACGCGCTTCGTAAAACAGCAGAGCGCCAAGGCCGCGGCCCAGGGCGACGACCCACGCGCCCGCGCGGTCGGCTTCTTGATGTCCCTCTACCAGCGCAGGCTCGCCTCCAGCGCCTACGCCATGCGCCACAGCCTCGAGAAGCGTGCCCGCCGCCTGGAGGAGGGACTGAAGCGCGCCCAAGAACTCCTCCGCCAGGCCCCGCCGGACCTTCCCTCCCCGGATGAAGTCGAGGAAATGGAGGAGGCCGAACGCGAGCGGCTGGAGGAGATGCTCGAAGCAATAACCCTTGCGGGCAACGCGGAACAAGTCCGCGAAGAGATCGCAGACCTTCGCCAACTCGCGGGCCAAGCCCAAGCCGTCGAGGACAGCGGCGCGGAGGCCAAACTCTCGCGGCTCAAGGATCTTCTTCAGAAGGAGGGTTTCTTTGACCATCCCGACAAGCGGCTCCTTGTCTTTACGGAGTTCAAGGACACGCTGGACTACCTCGTTGTCAAGCTCAAGAACTGGGGCTTCAAGGTGGGCCACATCCACGGCGGCATGAAACCCGGCTCCCGCGACGAGGTCGGTTCGCGGCTCTATGCCGAACAGCAGTTCCGGGAAGGGGCGATCCAGATTCTCGTGGCCACCGAGGCGGCGGGCGAGGGCATCAACCTTCAGGTCTGCCACATCCTGTTCAACTACGACATCCCCTGGAACCCGAACCGCCTCGAACAGCGCATGGGCCGCATCCATCGTTACGGCCAGCGCAAGGACTGCCTCATCTTCAACTTCGTGGCGACCAATACTATTGAGGGCCAGGTGCTCCAGCGGTTGTTGGAGAAGCTGCAGGAAATCCGCGACGCCCTCGACGACGACACGGTCTTCAACGTGGTCGGCGAGGTGCTGCCTTCAGCCCACGTGGAGCGCGTCCTCCGCGACTACTACGCGGGCAGGCTCGGTGACGCTGACCTTGAAGACCGCCTCTTGAAAAACGTGGACGAGCGCCAGTTCCGGGCCATCTGCCAGAACGCCCTGGAAGGTCTCGCCTCCAAGAAGCTCAATCTTGCCATGCTGGTCGAACGACGCGCCTTGGCTCAGGAGCGCCGGGTCGTGCCGGAGACCATCGCCCGGTTCATCCGCGAGGGGGCCGAATACGCTTGCCTTGAACTCAAAGCCGTTCCTTTTCTGCCGCATACGTTTGATCCGGGCCGGACGCCGTCCGCGCTCCGCCGCTACGAGCGCGAGCCGGATTGGCGGCTTCCGGCGCTGGCCGCCAAGTACCCGCGATGCTCTACGGACCGTGAGGTGGCGGAGAAGAACTCCCTGGAATGGGTCACGCCGGGACATCCGCTGTTCGAAGCCATCCGGCGACATACGTCGTCCTTGGCCGTGGACGCCTTCGGCAAGGGGGCCTGTTTCTACTCGATTCAGCATGACCAACCGGCGCGGATTGACTTCTACCGCGCCCGCGTTGTGGACGGGCTTGGGCAGGTCATCCATGAACGGCTCTTCGCCGTGGAGGTGGCCGAAGAGAAGGAACCCGCCCTCCGGGAACCGGGGATTCTGGGCAACTTTACGCCCGCCGATCCTCCTGAAACCCTGCCGCCCGCGGCCCTCTTGCCGGAAGCGACGTCCTGGCTTCATACGACTGCCTTCCAGCCGTTCTTGGAGGAGACCCGCAAGGACCGGCTGTCCGAGGTCGAACGCATCGCCTCGCACGTGGAACTCTCCCTGACTGAACTTCTCCAGAAGGCCGACGAGGAAATCGGCAAGGCCGCCTCCGACGTGGAGAAGAAACTCCCCGGCGCGGAGGGCCGCTTGTCTCAGGCCGAAACGCGTCATGCCGAACTTCTCGCCCGCCGCGACCGGCGCAGATAGGAAATGGAGCGGCAACGGTCGCTCTCCCTGCAAGCCGTCGAACGGATCACGAGCGTCCTTGTCCTTCCGCACCCGGACCGAGAAACGCCGGAGGTTCGTCGGCTTCAACCGAACTCGGAGACCGAGGCCATAGCCATGCAGGTCGTGATGGAGCACGAGAAAGCGCAGGGGCGCCAGGTCTACGATGTCCACGAGAAGAACCTCGGCTACGACATCACCAGCCTGGACTTGATCTCCGGCGAACTGCGCCTCATTGAGGTCAAGGGCTTGGGCGACGCCACGGGAACGATTCTCCTGACGCCCAATGAGCGCCGAGTCGCCGAGGACCGGCGCGACTGCTACTGGCTCTACGTGGTGACGAATTGCGGTGTAGCGCAGGCTTCCAGCCTGCATGGTGTAGCGCAAACCTCAACCCTCCGGACCGGCTGGCACGGGCGCGGCTATCTGCCCCATCTGAAGGCCGAGGGCGGAACGTATTTCGTGACGTTTCGTCTGGCGGACACGCTTCCCAAGTCGGTTTTGGAACAAATCGAACAAGAACGCGATGCGTTGGAAAGGCGTTGGCTTACCGAAAGAGGTGCGTTGACGGAGACCGAGACCAAACGGCTCGATAATCTCCGCTCAGAACGCATTGAAACATATCTTGATAACGGCGCAGGCTCCTGCTGGTTGGGCGATCCCGCAGTAGCGTCGGTAGTATTGCAAGCGCTGCGCCATTTCGACGGCGAACGGTACATCTTGCACGCCGCTGTCGTCATGCCGAACCACGTTCATGCATTGTTGACGCCGTTGGGCGCCCATACGCTGTCGGAAATCCTCCATTCGTGGAAATCCTTCACGGCAACGGAAGCGAACCGCATCCTGCAAAGAGAGGGCCAAGCGTTCTGGCAGCGTGAGTCGTATGATCATCTCATCCGGGACGCTGGCGATTACTCGACCCATTACCGCTATATCCTCGAGAATCCATCCAAAGCGGGGCTCGGCGATTGGCCGTATGTCTATGCGGCACTGGGAGGATATCGGTACGCTCGTCAAGAAGATGCAGGCAGGATGCCTGCGCTACACACCATCCGCGACCCGGCGCGCTTCCCGTGGCACGAAGTCAAGAAGGTCCAGCACTACTGGCTGGATGTAAACGCGATGACCCAGCCGATGCAGGTGCGGGAAGATTCCCCGGGATACGGAACTCACCGCAGAGGCGCAGAGAACGCGGATGGGAGCGGGAAATGACATCGAAACCAGCCAAGACAACGGCTCGCGGCGAAACAGTGTATGGCACGATTTTGAGCGACGTTGCCGGAATGATTGCCGCCGCGCGGAACGCCGCGGCGCGCTCGGTGAATTGTGTCATGACCGCCGCCTACTGGCTGATCGGCAGGCGGATCGTCGAGTTCGAACAAAGCGGAGAGGCTCGCGCGGCCTATGGGGAAGCATTGCTCGGAAGATTGTCTGACGACTTGTCGAGAAGATTTGGCCGGGGGTTCGGCGTGGACAATCTACAGCGTTTTCGCGCCTTTTGCCTGGCTTATCCGGAATTTGAAAAATACGCGACGGTGTCGCGTAAATCTGCGCCGTACTTGGCAAATCCAGCGGAAGAAAATATCCAGACGATGTCTGGAGTATTGTCTGCATCCGACATCGCGCGCCATTTCCCTTTGCCGTGGTCGGCCTACGTGCGCCTGCTCGCGGTGAAAAGCGAGCCTGCCCGCCGGTTCTACGAAACGGAAGCCCTGCGCGGCGGCTGGTCGGTCCGGCAACTCGACCGGCAGATCAACTCCCAGTTCTACGAACGCACCGCGCTCTCCAAGAACAAGGCAGCCATGCTGGTCAAGGGGCAGAAAGCTCTGCCTCAAGACCGTGTCAGCCCGGAGGAAGAGATCAAGGACCCTTACGTGCTGGAGTTTCTCGGCCTCAAGGACGAATACTCCGAGACCGACCTGGAAGAAGCCCTGATTCGGCGGCTGGAGACCTTCCTTTTGGAACTGGGCGGGGACTTCTGTTTCGTCGGCCGGCAGAAACGCCTCCGCATCGGCGACGAGTGGTATCGCGTGGACCTGGTCTTCTTCCATCGCCGACTGCGCTGCCTTGTAGTCGTGGACCTGAAGCTCGGCAAGTTCACCCATGCCGATGCCGGCCAGATGCATCTTTACCTCAATTTCGCCCAAGAACACTGGACCCGACCCGGCGAGAACCCGCCCGTCGGCCTGATCCTCTGCGCCCAGAAGGACGAGGCTGTGGCGCGCTACGCCCTCGACCGCCTGCCCAACAAGGTGCTCGCCGCCGAGTACCGAACGGCCCTGCCGGACGAAAAGGCGCTGGCCGCGGAAATCGAGAGAACACGGATAGCGTTGGAACAACGGCGGATGGAACTGCGGAGACGCGGAGGCCGCGGATGCAGGAAATCATGATCGCCATTTCTTCTCTGAGCACTCCGCGCCTCTGCGGTGAAAGGACTTGCGCATGATCCCGAAAGAATGCAAACGGCTGGCGGAGGTGGACTTTCCGATTGCCGTGGTGTCCAAGCACTCGGCGCGCGAAAAATCAATCCGTCACGGGCACCCGTCCACCCTGCACCTCTGGTGGGCGCGGCGGCCGTTGGCGGCATGCCGGGCGATGCTCCTGGGACTCCTGCTGCCCGACCCGTGCGACCCGCACTGCCCCAGGGAGTTCAAGGCCAAAGCGGCCAAGGCGCTGCTCGAAGTCCCCGGATGGAATACTCAGAAGCGAACGGAGCAGGTCAAGACCGACCAGGGGCTGCGCCGGGCGCTGCTGGATTTCATCGGCGACGTGGCCGACTGGGACGTCGCCAACAACCCTCGCTGGATCGGCGCGGCGCGGGAACTGGTGAAAGCCGCGCACCCGGACGAGACGCCACTCGTCGTGGACCCATTCTCCGGCGGCGGCTCTATTCCGCTGGAAGCGCTCCGACTGGGCTGCGAGGCTTTCGCCAGCGACCTGAACCCAGTAGCGTGTTTGATCCTCAAGGTCATGCTGGAGGATATTCCCCGCCACGGACCGGGACTTGCCGAGGAACTCCGGCGGGTAGGCAGTGAGATCAAGAAGCAGGCCGAGAAGGAACTGGCGGAGTTCTACCCCAAAGACCCGGACGGCGCGACGCCCATAGCGTATCTGTGGGCCCGGACCGTCCGATGCGAGTCGCCGAACTGCGGCGCGGAGATTCCGCTTATGCGCTCGTTCTGGCTTTGCAGCAAGGCCAACCGCAGGCGGGCGCTTAGGTACAAGATCGTGAAAGGTAAGCCGCCGCACGTCGAGTTCGAAGTTTTCGAGCCGAGAAGCGAAAAGGAAGTCCCGAACGGCACGGTCTCCCGCGCCAAGGCGACATGCCTGTGTTGCGGAACCGTTCTTCCACCGGAGCGCGTGCGGGCGCAACTGGCTGCCCAGCGCGGCGGTGCGGACGCGGTATTCGACGCCAAGGGGAATCGAACTGGCGGCGCGAGGATGCTGGCCGTCGTGACGCTCCATCCCGGTATGCAAGGCCGCACCTACCGCCTGCCCACCGACCGCGACTACCAAGCCGTCTGGAAGGCGCAGAAGCGACTTCATGCGATTCTCAACGAGTGGGAACGCGGCGGCAAGAAAGGCCTGTGCCCGGTGCCGAATGAACCGCTCCCGCCGATTGGTACTCTCGGCTTCCGCGTTCAACGTTACGGTATGCTCCACTGGGGCGACCTCTTCACGACACGACAGAAGGTGGCGATAACAACGTTGATTCGGGCTTTGTCTACCGCTGACGCCGCTGCGTTTCGCCCATTGCTGGCTTTTGCGGTCAGCAAGCAGAGCGATTTCAATTCCAGCCTGTCCCGGTGGGCAAACCACATGGAGAAGAGCGTTGCTACCTTTGGGAGACAAGCATTACCGATCCTTTGGGACTGGGGGGAAGTCGTACCAACCTCTAATGCTTCTGGAGCTCTTGATGTTGCTGTGGACTGGATCGCCAACGCTACGGCGACCATACAAGGAATATGTCAGCTCAAGGGCCATGTTCAGATCGCGGATGCCTGCGAGTCTCCCTTGCCGGATGAAGCGAGCAGCCTGTGGTTTACGGACCCGCCTTACTACGATGCGATTCCCTACTCGGATCTTTCCGACTACTTCCTTGTCTGGCTGAAGCGCTCAATGCCGGGAACTCCGCTCCTCGGTGATCCGTATAATCCAAACAATCCGCTCTCCCCTAAGACCCGCGAGGCGGTTCAGGATGAATCGCGGGTAGTCGATGGACGTCCGAAGGATCGAACGTTCTTTGAAGAGACTATGGCTAAGGCGTTCGCGGACGGGAAGCGTGTTTTGCGCTCCGACGGCGTTGGGTCAGTGGTTTTCGCACACAAGACAACAGAAGGCTGGGAAGCCTTGCTTACTGGCTTGATCAAGGGCGGTTGGACTATCACGGGCTCGTGGCCGATTGCCACCGAAAAGCCGGACAGAATGCGCTCGTTCGACTCTGCGGCCCTTGCCACCAGCGTGCATCTCGTCTGCCGTCCCCGTCCCGACGACGCACCGGTCGGCGACTGGGGCGAAGTCCTGCGCGAACTGCCCAAGCGCGTCGGTGACTGGATGGAGCGCCTCCAGACCGAAGGTATTCGCGGAGCGGACTTAGTTTTTGCCTGCATCGGCCCGGCGCTGGAGGTGTTCAGCCTCTACCGCAAGGTCGAGACCGCCGACGGCCGCGAGGTGAAACTCGACGAATACCTCGCCAAGGTCTGGGAGGTCGTCGGCCGGTCGGCTCTCGAACAGATTCTCGGTACAGCCGAGGCGCGCGCCCGCAATGGCGCAGCCGGGGCGCTGGAAGAGGATTCCCGGCTCACCGCTCTGTTCCTCTGGACCCTTCAGAGCACGAATGGCGAAGACGCTCACCACAGAGACACAGAGAGCACAGAGGAAGAAGATGATGAAAATGAGAATGAAGAAGACTCTGTGTCCTCTGTGCCTCCGTGGTGCAAATCCGGATTTTCTCTCCCCTTCGATGTGGCCCGCCGGTTCGCACAACCCCTGGGTATTGACCTTCCCAAATGGGAGGGCCGCATCATCGAGACGGAGAAGGGCGTGGTCCGGCTCCTGCCCGTCTCGGAGCGGGCGGAGCAACTCTTCGGCGAGGACGGGGCCGAGGCGGTCGCCCACCAACTGGAGCGCGACCCGGCCCAGGCGCTTCAGCAGTCACTTTTCCCGGAACTGGACGCCGAACCCGTCCCACGCATCCGTGGGCGCAAAAAGGGCCGCATCGCGGGTGCGTCCGCCACGGAACCGGAACTGAAGAAGGACCGCGAGGCGACGACGCTCGACCGGGTCCACGCCGCGATGCTCCTCCAGGCCGGTGGCCAGTCCAACGGTCTCCGGGCGCTCATCAAGGCCGAGCAGGAGCGCGGACCTGACTTCCTGCGTCTGGCGAACGCTTTGTCCGCGCTTTATCCGACGGGAAGCGAAGAGAAACGCTTGCTGGACGCCATGCTTCTGGCGGCGCCGAGGTGAAGATGCACCACAGAGACACAGAGAACACAGAGATGGAATTGAACAGGATGACGGAGCAGATCATTGGGGCCGGAATAGAAGTGCATAGAACGCTGGGGCCGGGGTTGCTCGAGTCGGCTTACGAGGAGTGCCTGTGCCGCGAGCTGTCCTTGCGCGAAATCCCCTTCGACCGGCAACGGCCTCTGCCGGTGGAGTACAAAGGAGTGAAGCTGGATTGCGGTTATCGTCTCGATCTGCTGGTCGCGGGATCTGTGGTCGTGGAAATCAAGGCCGTTACGGCCATCGAATCCATCCATGAGGCCCAGTTGCTTACCTATCTGAAGCTGGGTGGGTGGAAACTGGGACTTCTCATCAACTTCAACGTCCCGGTTCTCAAAGACGGCATCCGAAGGAGGATTCTCTAAATGCTTTCTCTGTGCTCTCTGTGTCTCTGTGGTGAAAGGAACTGAATGTGGAAGCCTGGTATAAAGTCGCCACCCCGCGCAAGGAGGTCCGCGAGGGGCGCTCCTTCAACCCGGACGAGTTCGCCATCGCCCTTGAGCAGGTCGTGGCCGGAACAGCGCCAATGGACTACCGGGATCCCGCCCAGTTTTTTTCGCGCACCTGCTTCACACGCGCGCTCCGGGAACACGCCGGCATGGTGCTGAGGCGCCTCGCTGGAGAGACCGCCAATACGGCTCCTGTGCTCACGCTGATTACACAGTTCGGCGGCGGCAAGACCCATACGCTCACATCGCTCTACCATATCTGCAAGGCGGGCAAAAAGGCGGCCGAATTCCCTGGGGTCAAGGAGTTGATTCAACAGGCCGGCCTCAAGGAGGCGGTCAAAGCACGAGTAGCGGTCTTCGTTGGCAATGCATGGGATCCGCATGAGGGTAACGAAACCCCATGGATTGATATCGCGCGCCAGATTGCCGGAGAGCCGGGGGTCCAAGCCCTCGGTGCGCGGGCAAAGGAAGCGCCGCCTGGCACGGATACAATCAACAAGATAATCGCCCTCGCCGATGCGCCTGTGCTGCTGCTGTTTGATGAACTGCTCAACGGGCTGACCAGACACAAGTGGCTTGCCGAGCCAATGCACGCATACCTGCACAATATCGTACGCGGTTTCGTAGGTTCCACGAACCGTGCTGCCGTTATCAGCCTGCCTCGCAGCCAGGTGGAGATGACCGATTGGGACCTTCAGTGGCAGGAAAAAATCCTCAAGGTGGTTGGTGCGGTAGCCAAACAGCTTATCGCCAACGACGAGACGGAAATCAGCGAGGTCGTCCGGCGGCGGCTCTTCGAGGACATCGGAAGCGACCGCATCCGCAAGAGCGTCGCCAAGACCTATGCCGACTGGTGCTTCGAGCGCCGGGCGCAGCTTCCGCCCGAATGGACGGCGGTGGACACGGCCACGACCGAGTCCAAGGCCAGGGAGTACCTGCGCGGCCGGTTCGAGGCCTGCTACCCATTCCACCCGGCGACGCTCTCGGTGTTCCAGCGCAAGTGGCAGGCGCTTTCACAGTATCAGCAGACACGCGGGACGCTCGCCATGCTCGCGCAGTGGATTTCTTGGGCGTATCGCACCGGCTTCACGGAAGCCCGGCGCGAGCCGCTCATCACGCTCGGCTCCGCGCCTCTGGATGTGGCGGAATTCCGCAGCGTGGTGCTGGGGCAGCTCGGCGAATCGCGCCTCGTGGCGGCGATTGACGCCGACATCTCCGGCGCGCAATCCCATGCCCGGGCGCTCGACGCGGACACCAAGGGCTCGCTCAAAAACATTCATCGCCGCGTCGGCACGGCGATACTCTTCGAGTCCTCGGGCGGCCAGATTGACAAAGTTGCCCATCTGCCGGAACTGCGCTTTGCTCTTGGCGAGCCGGATGTGGACACGACGTCCGTGGACAACGCCGCATTTGCATTGGAGGACAAGTCCTATTTCATCCGGCGGGTGGGCTCGGACGGGTTCAAGATCAGCCACCAACCGACGATGAAGAAAGTCGTCAGCGACCGGCGGGCGTCGCTCGACGAGGAGGCCGAGATCAAGCCCGCGATGCGGAAGATCATCCAGGAGGAATTCAAAAAAGGACTTCACCGCAGAGACGCAGAGGCCGCTGAGAGGGGCACGAGCAGTGATTTTTCTCTGCGTTCTCCACGCTTCGGCGATGAGCCTGGGCTGGTCTTCTTCCCGGAGGATAGCTCGGCTGTTCAGGACACACCGAAGCTCACTTTCGTCGTGATGGACCCGTCCTTCGAATGGACGGGCGAGACTGGGCTGCGCCAGAAGATTGCGGAGTGGACGCGCTTGCGCGGCAAGTCTCCAAGGCTCTATCCCGGCTCGCTTGTGTGGTGCTTGAAAAAGCCTGGGCGCGACATGCGCGAAAGCGTCGAGATGCTGCTGGCGTGGAAGCGCGTGGCGCGGGAGATCGCGGACGGCACACTGGGCGACGACTTCGACCGCGCGGACCGCGCGGAGATTCAGTCCAAGGTCGCCGCTGCCGAGGATTCCACGAAGGATGAAGTTTGGGGCGGATACCGCTTCGTGGTCATCGCCGACACGAAGGAACCCGACGGCCTGAAGGTCATTGACCTCGGCGCGGGCCATTCCTCGAGCGGCGAGACGCTCTGCGGCCGGGTCATCACCGCGCTCAGGTCCCAGGCGTTGCTCAACGAGTCGGTCGGCGCGAACTACATCGAGCGCAACTGGCCGCCCGCTTTGAAGGAATCGGGAGCCTGGCCGTTGGCCAGTCTCCGGCAGAGTTTCCTGAATGGCTCTCTTACGCGCCTTTTGGACCCGGACAGCATCCTGCGCGACAAGATCGTCGAGTTCGTGAATCGGGGCGATTTCGGGCTGGCCTTCGGCCGTTTGTCTCCCGCGGTGGACGCGGCGCAGGCAGGCGGTGGGTATGAGCGGGTTCTGTTCGAGGATTCCATTGACCCGGCGGATGTCACCTTTGAGCCGGGCGTGTTCCTGCTCTTGAAGAGCAAGGCGAGGACCTTGAAGACCGCGCCGGAGCCAGTGCAGGGCGCCGGTCCGGCGCCAGAACCCACACCGGAACCGGTCCCTGAACGAGAGCGTGAACCGGAACCCGAGCCTAAGGGCGCTGCCACGCGAACGTTCAGGATTTGCGGCGATGTGCCCCCTGAACTCTGGAACCGGCTGGGAACGAAGGTCCTGCCCAAATTGCGGAGCGCCGTGCCTGCCGACAGGCAAAGCGCGGAGCTCAAGATCGGCATCGAGTTCTCGGTCACCGTGGAAACCGGCGTCGCCCAGAGCTTGCAGACAGACCTGCAGCAGATACTTGATGAGCTCGGATTGAAAGAGCGCATGCGGATCGAGTAGAAGGTCACAAGCGGACCACAAAAAACTTTCTGGGGCTTGCTTGGCTCGGAACCAGTCAAGGCCGAGCTGCTTCCGTGAGTTGCGGATGGAAACGAAACGAGCGCATCTGCCTTGCTTCAGCCGGAATTGGACAAAGCCTCGTGAGCGGATAGCATATGACCGCAAAGGAGGTTTTGGTCATTGCGAAGGAGCGACGGACGTTCACGGCGGAGGAGATGGTGGCCATCCTGCGGCGGCGCCTGCTTGACGGGGTAGCCGTGTCTGACCTGTGCGGCGAGCACGGGTTGAATCCCAAGGTCTTCTGCCTCAGGCAGACGGTGTTCTTCGAGAACGCGACGGCGGCGTTCGACCGTCGCGAGGACGGCAGCGCGCGGGAGCGGAAGCTGGCCCAAAAGGTTGAAGCGCTTGCCGCCAAGCTGGCGCGCAAGGACGAGGTGATCGGCGAGATCATGGCCGGCCAAGTGCGGCAAAGAAAAGTCTTGGGGGGGCCTGAGAGGCGCATGGGTGGAGCCGGACCTGCGCGACGAGGTGTGCGATTACGTGCGCGAGTGGTCGGAGAAGACGGAGATTCCCGCAATGCGGCTGGTCCAGGGCCTCGGCCTGAGCCTGAGCAAGTATTACGACTGGAGACGGCGGTACGGCCAGGTGAACGAGCACAACGCCTGACGCCCCGCGACCACTGGCTGGAAGACAGGGAGAAGGAGGCGATCATCGCCTGCCACCTGGATCACCGCGACGACGGCTAGCGGAGGCTGACGTGCATGATGATAGATGAAGACATCGTGACGCTCAGCCCGAGCAGCGTCTGCCGCGTCCTGAGCGGGGCGGGCCTG
>CAYYEE010000052.1:0-11133 GCA_964470775.1 uncultured Planctomycetota bacterium
AACCCGGTGTTGACCAACGCCATCCGGGAAGGCTGTCGCTGGGCGTACTGGGACATCCTGCGGCGTCTGGCGGACGAGTCTGGCGGCTGAACGAGGAGGCGGGGCGATCAAGATCGTTCTATTGGCTGTGGACAAGCTGCGGTCGAGCGCCTGCGCGGAGCTGGCGGCGGAGTACGCCAGGCGTTCGAGCCGGTTCGCGCGCTTCGAGACCAAGGAGGTCCGCGGCGGAGGCGGCTCCAACGCTGAGGAGACGCGCCAACGGGAGGGCGAGCGGCTTCTGGGGGCGATCGAACCGGCGGACACGGTGGTTGTGTGCGACGAGCGCGGCAGACAGAAGTCGTCTGAGGAACTGGCGGCGTTTCTTGGCAAGCGCATGTCGCAGGGCGGGGCGGGGAGGCTTGTGTTCGTGATCGGCGGGGGCGAGGGGCTGAGCGACGCGGTCAGGGCGCGCGCCGCCGAGGTCCTTTCGTTGTCGCGCATGACTCTGTCGCACGAGCTGGCGCGCGTGGTGATGATGGAGCAAATCTACCGGGCGCTCACGATTCTGGCGAACCACCCTTATCACAGGGCGTGACCCCCGCATGGTTGTGTCCGGGGGGGCCGACGCTTCAGACGGGCTGGTGTGGTGTTTCGAAAATGCAAGGCATTTCCGAAACACCACACTGGAGAGCGCGCTTCACGGGCTCAACAGGTCGCTGGCCTTGACGGCGCGGTAGACGGGGCCAGTCTTGCCGGCGAAGGTGATGGCGTTCTTGGGACAGAAAGCCAGGCACCTCATGCACAACTCGCAGGCCATGCCGAACACGGGGGCGGGATCGAGCGTAATGTTCCGGACGGGGCACAGCTCGGCGCAGAGACCGCAGCGCACGCACTTGGCCGGGTCGGCGGACAACGCGGCTCCATGGGCGTGCAGCCAGCCCACCAGGGCCTTGGAGCGCGAAAGGCGGCACAACAGGTCCGATACCAGGGGCAGGCGCCGCCACTTCGCGCGGCCGTCGAGGATGGCGGCGGCGTAGTCGCGCGCCTTGGCGCAGCCGCGGTCGCGTTTGGCCTGATTCCCGGCCTCGTCAATCCGGCGCGGGAAGTAGTTGGACGGCATGGTGATCTGGCGCGCCGCGATGGGAGCATAGCCTTTGGACCTGATGAGCTTCTTCAACGGGCCGACGATGCCGCTGGAGAATCCGGCCAGGGTGTCGACCATGAAGGCCGGCGTAGCCTGGCCAGGGGGAAGCCGCTCAATGAACCGCCAGATGAAGGGGTAGGTGGAGAAGCAGGCCACGGGGAAGGCGAGCCCGAGACAGCGGGAGGGGTCTGCCTGGGCAGGGTCCGACGCCTCCAGGCGCATCAGACGCACGTCCACGTGACGCTGGCGGAAGACATCGGCCATGGCCTGAGCTACGAGGAGTGTGTTGCCAGTTCCGGAGAAGACGTAGAAGTCGACCGCGGCGATGGCCATGCCGGTCCTCCTCATGAACCCCGCGGCTCGCGGAGTCTGTCACACCTTCTGGCTGCAACGGCAGGGCGTGGCGTGGCAAGCCGGACAACCATTCTCATACTTGCGGACCGCTTCTTCCATGTCAATACCGCTCATGCTCGCAAGCGTGACGAGCCAGGCCAGCACGTCCGCGAACTCGCCAAGCATTTCCTGCTTGTCGCCGTTGCGCAGGGCGGTGGCGAGCTCGCCGACCTCCTCGACGAACCACATGAAAGTGCCGCCCATGCCGCGGGCGTTGTCGCGTGTGAAATACATTTTCTCAATGGCGCGCTGGAACTCGTTGATGTGCATGGTGAGCCTCTTGGTGGAGCTGGTCCGATGGACAAGATGGACTGGACAAACGCCTTCGGTCTTCAGCTTGCCGTCCCTCCCAGGAAATCGGCCACGGCCTGGGTCATCTGGCCCAGGTCGCGGAAGGCGCGGGCGGGAGCGGGCAGGGAGTTGAGGAACCGGCGGCCGTAGGACTTGGCGAGGACGCGGCTGTCGCCGATAAGGACGACGCCGCGGTCCGCGCGGTTGCGGATGAGACGGCCAAAGCCTTGCTTGAGGCGGATGACGGCGCTGGGCACGGAGTAGCCGTAGAAGGCATTGCCGCCGCGGGCCTCGATGGCTTCGCAACGCGCCTCGACGACGGGATCGGTGAAGACCTGGAAAGGCAGGCGGGCGAGAATGAGGCAGGAAAGCGCTTCGCCGGGCACGTCTACGCCTTCCCAGAAGCTCTGCGCGCCGAGGAGCACGGACGACACGTCCTCCTGGAAGACGCGCGCCAGCATGGCGCGATCGCCGTCAATCTCCTGCGCCAGGACGCGAATGCCTTCGGGTTCGAGGGCTTGTTTGATGATGGGATAGGCCTCGCGCAACATGCGGTGGGAGGTGAAGAGCACCAGGGCGCGGCCGCGCGTGGCGCGGAGCGTGGCGATGGCGGCCTGGCAAAAGGCGGAGGTGAAGGCTTCGCCTTCCGTGGGCGGGGGCAGAAAGCTCATGACGCCAAGCATTGACTGGCGGTGATAGTCGAACGACGCGCCCAGCCCCAGACAACGCACGCGGTCCGCGGGGCCGGCGCCGGAGGCTTGGGGCGCGCCCAGTCCGAGGCGTTCGCGGACAAAGTCAAACTGGTTGTTGACGGTCAGGGTGCCGAGCAGAAGACGACGGTTCGCTTGGTGGCGTAGACGCCTTCGGACAAGAGCGGGCCGATTTCGAGCGGCGCGGCGCACAGGGCGTTTTGGCCGCGGCCGTTTTCGGCGGCCTCGGCCCAGAAGACATAGCCGGGGTCCTTGGCTTCCATGCAGAAGAGAAGGTCGTCGGCGAACTCGCGCAGCCCGCCGGCGGAGGCGGACATCTCGGCGAGCAGAGAAGGGGCTTCCTCCATGGCCGCGCCCGTGGCCTGCACCGCGGCGGAGATGAGCTTGACGCGTTCGAGCAGGGGGCCGAGCGACCGGGCGAGCTCGCCGGCCGCCTCCACGGCCTCGGGCCAGTTGTTGGGCAGGGCGGCGGCGTGGTAGCGCAGCCGGCCTCCGGCGCTGGGGGGGACGAGGAGGCTGACGGCCGCGTCGAAGGCCTGGGCGCGGCGGCCGACTTCGCCCAAGGCGTGGATGCACGGTTCGACATGGCCGTCAATCATGGAGGCCAGGGTCTCGCCGATGGCCTGGCGCGAGCGGCTGAGCTGGAAGCGAAGCGAACTGAGCAACCCGCGGCCGACCCCGTCGCGCCGGGAGGCGTGGAAGCGGTTGAGGGAGCGGTAGAGGCGGCTCATGGAGACGCGGCGCGCGAAGTGCTCGGTGGCGACGCGCTCGACATTGTGCGCTTCGTCGAAGACGATGCGCGCGTGGGGAGGCAGCACCGGGCTGTCGAGGCCCATTTCGCTGAACACGACCGAGTGGTTGGCGATGATGATGTCGGCGGCCATGGCCCGGCCGCGCGCGGCGCGGACAAAGCAGTTGCGGGCGTTGCGGCAGGCCATGCCCACGCATTCGTCGGCGCGCGTGGTCAGGCGAGGGGCCAGGTCGGCGGCGGCGGGGCCTTGGAAGCCAGTGACCTCGGCCATGTCGCCCGTGGCGGTTTCGGGGAACCAGACGACCAGGGGGAGCAGCGCGGCGCGTTCGGCGGCGGTGAGTTCTCGCTGGGCCTCGCGCAGCTCATAGAGGAATTTGCGCGGGCAGAGGTAGTTGGCGCGGCCTTTGATGATGGCGGCGTCGAACTTGACGTCCAGCGCGCGATCGAGGAGGGGCAGGTCCTTGGTCCAGAGCTGCTCTTGCAGGTTCTTTGTGTTGGTGCTGATGACGACCTTGTCCTGGTTCTGGCGAGCCCAGAGAATAGCGGGGACAAGGTAGGCCAGCGACTTGCCGACGCCGGTGCCCGCCTCCACGAGGAGGATGTTGTCGCCATTGAAGGCCTGGCACACGGCCTCGACCATCTGCGACTGTTCCGGGCGTTCCTCGTAGCCGGGCAGGACTTCCATGAGCCGGCCGCCCTTGCGGAAGAAGGCGGCCACCGCGCCGGCGTCCAGGGGCTCCGGCCTCTCGTTGGGTCCAGAGGCAGGCTTGCGGCGGATGTCGGCGGAGAAGTCCTGCGCCAGGTCAGCGTAGGCGCGTTCCCTGGAACCGAAGCCCCGGGCCACGGCCTTGGTCTCGGCTTCCGCCAGGATCGGCAGCAGCGGGTGGTCCGTGCCGTCGAGCAGGCGGACCATTTGCGTGAGGACAACCCAGGGCAGGTCTTCAAGGGCCAGGAGCGTTTTGAGCCAGAGTCGGCCGGCCAGGGCGGCGCGTTCGACGGGGGTGGCGGCGTCGGCGCCTGGCATCTGAAACGCCTTGGCCAGGCTGTCCGGCGCGTGGCTTGGCATGGTGGGGAAGGTCGCGCGGGCGAGGAGATTCAAGTCCAGCATCTGCTCCTGGAAGCGTTTGGGCGCGAAGGCGCGGAAGAAGTCGCCGTCGTGCCGGGGGCGGGGCGTGACGACGGGGAGCTTGCCCAGAAATCGGAGGAAGGGCTTGAGCTGGGAGGCGGATCCGGGCGCTGAGGCGAGCTCGGCGGCTTCGAGTCCGGCCGCGCGCAGGGCGGGCACGGACATTTCGTGGAGCGGCTTGACGCGCAGGTCGAGGCGGGCCGCCTCCTGTCCGTCGTCGAAGCGCACGGCCGCGAACGCGGCGGGATCGAAGGCCTCGCCCGGCGGGGCGGCGTTGACGATGTGGACAGCGACGAACGTGGACACGTGGGCGCTTTCAGGTCATGCGCTGGCGCAAGAGCTTGAGGCGCTCTTGCGCGAAGCGGACGCCGGGGTTGTCGGGAAGAGCGGCGATGAGGTCAGAAAGGACCTTGGCGGCGGACGCGGGGTCGCGGGCGTCGTCGGCGAAGATTTCGGAGAGGCGGATGGAGAGCAGGAACTTCTCGTTGGGGTTTTCCTCGATGCGGATGGCTTGCTGCATGGCGTTGGCGGCGGCGCGGGGATCGCCGCGTTTGACCAGGAGCTCGGCCAGGCGGCGAAGAGGCTCGGGGTCGTCGGGGCGCTGGGCGGCGATGTCGCGGTAGAGGGTTTCGGCCGCGGCGAAGTCGCGGCGCGCCTCGGCGGCTTCGGCCTTGTCATAGGCGGGGCGCAGCTGGAGGCGGCCGTCGGACATGGCGCTTGTGGCGATGCGGCCGAGGACGCTGGGGATAAGCGCGGCGATGAAGAAGGCCCACGGCGCAGAGGAGAGGCCCATGCCGACGAGCATGGCGAAGGTGTTGCCGCCGCCGGCGGGCCCGGCCTCAGCCCGGATGGCTGCGCCAATGCTGGCCCATCCCGCGGCCATCCCGCACAGTCCGAGCCAGCGGAACAGGGGGGTGTCGACACGCTCGGGCTTGAGCCATGTAACAAAGGAGAAAAGAGCGCCGGCCGCAGCCATGACGGCGCAGGCAGTGTAGAACACGCTGGTCTCCCTTACTGGACCGGCGGCTGCGGCGCGGCGCCGGGACCTGTCGCGCCGCGGGCGCCGCCGCGGTCGAGCGTGGAGGGGTCTCTCATGCGCCGGCGGGCGACTTCGCGCGTGATGACGCCGCGCAGATACAACTCCTTGATGGAGCTGTCCATGGTCATCATGCCTTCCTTGGCGTGGGTTTCAAGCACGGTGTAGATGCTCTGCGTCTTCTCCTCGCGGATGAGGTTGCTGACCGCGTGGTTGTTGCGCATGACCTCGATGGCGGCCACGCGGCCCTTGCCGTCGGCGCGCGGCAGCAGGCGCTGGGCGATGCCGGCGAGAAGGCAGAACGCGAGCTGCATCCGGACCTGGTTCTGCTGGTGGGCGGGGAAGGAGTCGAGGATGCGGTCAATGGCCTGGACGGTATCGTTCGTGTGCAGAGTGCTGAGGACGAGGTGCCCGGTCTCGGCGGCGGTGAGGGCGGCGGCCATGGTCTCGACGTCGCGCATTTCGCCGATGAGGATGACGTCCGGGTCCTGGCGCAGCACGTGGCGCAGGGCCACGCCGAAGCCTTCGGTGTCCATGCCCACTTCGCGCTGCTCGATGACGCAGCCGCGGTTGGTGTGGACGAACTCGATGGGGTCCTCGATGGTGACGATGTGGCAGCGCCGTTTGGTGTTGATGAGGTCAATCATCGCGGCCTGCGTGGTGGATTTGCCGTGGCCGGTGGGGCCGGTGATGACGATGAGCCCTTGGTGCTGGAGGGCGAACTCTTCGAAGATGGGCGGGAGGTTGAGGTCTTGCAGCGTGGGGATCTTGCTGGGGATGAGGCGGAAGGCGGCGCCGACGGCGCCGCGCTGCATGAAGACGTTGCCTCGGAAGCGGACGGACTGCTCGATGGTGAGGGAGAAGTCGAGCTCGTGGCGGGATTCGAACTTGGCGATCTGCTCGTCGGTGAGCGCGGCGTAGACAAGGCGGCGGGACGCTTCGGGCGAGAGGCGGGCGCCGCTGAGGAAGCGCAGCTCGCCGTTGATGCGGAACGCGGGCGGGGAACCCGCGGTGACGATCAGGTCGGAGGCTTCTTTTTCGAGGGCGAACTGGAGGAGCTGTCCAATGTCGAGATCGGCGTCGGGCGCTAGGTTGGACACGGCGCATCTCCCGCGGGCCGGGCGCGGCAAAAGACTTGCGCGGCGCCCCACGCCGCAAGAACCATGACAAAAGGCATGACCGGGGCTCGGTAGCGAACCGACCCCACGAAGATCATGTGCAGGCCTGAGTAATATAGCACGGGCGCGAGCAAGAGGGCCAGCCAGCGCCACTTGCGCCAGGCGGCGGCAAGGCCCGCCAGCGCGGCGATGTAGATGGCGAATGACCAGGCCATGCTGGCCGCCACGATCCACCGCGAGCGGTACTCGGAGGCGTTGGGGGCGAGGTTCCAGAAGCGTCCGAGCTTAATGAAAGCAAGGCGCGCCACCTCGCCGGGGTTCTGGCGCATCCAGCGCAGCGCCTCGTCGCGGAAGCGCTGGTTGCGGTCTATTTCTGAGAGAGCGTTCATCTCGGAAGTGTAGGTCTGCGCCATGCGGTCAATGCGCGGGGCGCCGTCCGCGCCGGGTCCGCAGGCTTCAAGGAGAGACTCGCCGACTTGCAGGGTGGCGGGGATGAAGCGGCCGAAGACGGCGGCGTTGCGCCAGACCCAAGGAACTTGAACCACGGCCAAGGCGGCGACGGCCACGCACGCCAGGCCCATGGCTCGCCGGCGCAAGCGCGCCGCGAGAACCCACAGCGGGACGAGGCACACTGGGAAGAGCAGCAGAGAGCTGCGGACCAGCACGGCCAGTCCCAGCAACGCGCCGGCCGCCAGGGCCATGCCCCACGCGGGGCGGCGTTCGGGATTCAACGTTGACTCCCACGCGGGCGCCAGCGCCAGGACGGCCAGGACGAGAAGGGGGATGAAGAGTGACTCGGAGAGGATGAAGGACGACCACACGATCTGGAAGGGGTCGAGGGCTACGAGCCAGCCGCAGAGGGCGCCGGCCGCGGGAGGGGCAAGGCGAAAGGCGAGGGCAGCAGCGGCCAGGGCCGTGACCGCGCCCAGGACGCACTGGATGAAGCGGACGGGCGCGCAGGTCTGGCCAAAGACCTTGTAACACGCGGCCAGGAACAGGGGGTAACCAGGCGCGCGCGAGGCCCGGCGGCCATAGGTGTCCACGAAGCCTTTGCCTTGCGCGATGTTGCGGGCGACGGCGTCATATTCGCGCTCGTCGGCGTAGGCCAACTCGCCCCGCGGCGCGGCGAAACCGCCAAAGACGAAGGCCAGACGCAGCGCCAGCGCCGCCAGGAACAGCGTGGTCAGGTGTGTCCACGGCTTGGCCAATGAGGTCTCCGTTGCCAGGGCTTGGGCGCTATGCGCCAGCGTTAGAATAATAGCATGGGGTGGGGATGGCGGCAACGGCGGGCGCAAGCATGGCCGGTGTCGGGGCGCTTGCGGAATGGTTATCGTGGGAATGCGCGGTGTGACTGGGTGGCGATCCCGATACCGTTTCCGGTCCCGATGTTTCGGGCGCGGACGTGTTTGTCCGAGCGAAATGCGTTTGGCGCAGGAAAGGACAGAAGACTACGAAACCCGCCAGGGGGAGGTGTTGGGGTAGAAGCGGATGGGAAGGTTGGGGAAGCGCTGGCGCAGCTTGCCGGCCAGAATGCGCATGGCGTCCATCTCGGTGGTGTGGTGCATGGCGTCAATGACCGTCCATCCCTGGCCTCGCGCAAGACGCACCACGCCGTCAATGATGTCGCCGCCGAGGAGTGTGTCGAAACCGAGCGGGGCGGCGCACATGGCCGCTGCCCAGGATTGGCAGAGACCGCCCCACGCCACAGCCACGCGGGACACAACACGCTCGGGCTCGCCGTCCCAGCGGACAAAGGGGAGGTCGAGCTTGAGCTTGATCTCGTGGACAAGCTGGGCCAGGGGGCGCGGCGGCAGGGTGATCACCGGCACGCCGCGAGACCAGTCGGCGGGCAGGGCGTCCCACCCCAGTTGCGCGACCAGGGCGCGCGGCATCCCCCACGGCGCCAGGTCAACGTTGGAGTGGAACTGGTGGGCGGCCATGTTGTGGCGCTCCACCAGGTCGCGGATGTTGCGGTTGGTCTGGATGTCCCAAACGGATTCAGGCAAGGTCCCCCACAGACACTGGCCTGGCAAGCTGAAGGTGACGGTCTCGTGGCTGAGCGCGAAGTTGAGGCCGTGGGTTGGCATGTCTTGGAAGATCTCGGGGGTGATCCACCATGCCACGGCCACGCCGGTGACAGGGACATCCGGGCCTCCATAGTGCCAGGTGTTCTCTGTGCGTCCGGGAGGGTTGGGCGCGATCTCAAAGACGTAATCAGCGATTTCGCGGGCGAGGATGGGAGGCATGGCGGCTCCAAGCGGTCAAAGGCATCGAAAGAGCGCTACACGCGGCCGCAGTAGAGTATAGCGTTTTTGATGAGTTTAATGCACTGGACCGCGTCGGCGGGGGAGGCCATGCGGGCGGATTCCATGAAGGCGTCGGGGTGGGCGCTGAAGACGACGATGCGGCCCTTGCCGTAGACGCCGCGCACGAAGGCGGCGTAACGCTCGGAACCGTCGTACCAGCCGATGGAGCGGGCGCGCGGGCCGGGGATGACAAGGGGGCCGTTGCCGCGCATGAGGGAGACGTAAGTGGTGTGCTTGGCGGCGGCGCGCGGCCGGGTGTAGAGCGCATAGACGGGCGCGCGCGATGAGCTTTCGATCCCTCGCGCGACAGGGTCGGCGGGGTTGATGGCCACCAGGCACAGGCCCCGCTCGCGGAAGTAGACATAGGTGGCGTCCAACATGCCGAGGCACGCGCCGCGCACGCCGCACGAGTCGCGCAGCGGCAGGAAGGCGCCTGCGCAGATGCCCAGCAGGCCGCCGCCGTTGGCGACGAACTCGCGGATGCGGTCGGCGGTCCGCCGATCGGGCAGGTAGCCGAACCCGCCGGGAAAGACGGCCGCGTCATAGCCGCGGAGGGCGCCCCTGCGAACATCGGCCGTGGACAATGTGTCGAAGGCAAAGCCGCACCGGCGGAGGACGTTGGCCGCGCCGCTGTCGGCGGCCAGGAACGCCTCGGGCTGGTCGGTCTGGACGGCAAGACGTTTGGACGCGGCGAACGCCCTGACCTCGCCGGAGCGGTGAGGGGCGGCCTGGCGCCAGATGGCCTCCTCGTCCACGGGCGTGTCGTAGTGGTCAAAGAGCCGCCAGCGCCTCTGGCGCGCGGGTGAGGTGAGCTCCTTGAGGCGCTCGCGCGCTTCCTTGAGCGTGTCGCCGGCGGGCATGAGGAATCGCTTGCGGCTGGCTTGCGCGGTTGTCTCGATGTAGTAGCGGCCTTGTCTGCGCACGATGGCTGGCGTCATGGGCGTCTCCGGGGTGCGGAGGTGGCGGTGAATTGATTACTGGGGATATTTGCCGATGAAGAGGTCGTCCACCCAGCAGCGCGCGCCCGCGGCTTGGTTGTTGATGAAGAGCCGCAGCATGATGAGCGTGGCGTTGGGTGGCGCGGTCACATCCGCGAACGCCTGCCGCCACTCGCCGGGTTTGCCTTGGACGGGGATGGCAGCCAGAACGGGCATGGTCCCGTCCTTGAGTTTGGCGTCCACGGTGACCGAGTACTTGCCCGCGCCGTCATTGAGCTTGATCCACATTCCAGCGCGGTAACGGGCGCCTGGCTCTGCTCTGACGAGGCGCGACAAACGGGCGCGGTGGCAGTGTTCGATGGCGAGCGACCACGAGCCGGAGTGAGGCGCAAAGGGAGAGAGGACGATGCGGTAGGGGGAGCGTTCGGGGAACCACTGGTGGATGCCGAGTTGCGCCTCAAGTTCCTTGCTGACGTCGGCTTCCTTGTCCGCGGCGAACTCGTCCGGGGCACGTTTTTTGCCGACCTCCTCAAAGCCAGGGTCTTCGATGAGGTTCTTGATCTCGGCGCCGCTGGCGCGGATGGCGGCGGCCTCGAAGAGACTGGCCAGAGCGGGGGTCTTTTCGTCCTTGAGCGCGACTCGCCACCAGGCTGCGGCTTTCTGCCGACCCAGGGAGGCAACAAGCGTTTGCGTGGCGGCGTCCACGCCTGAGCTGATCGCCGCGAGCGTCTCGGGCCCAGGCTGGCCCGACTTCATCTCGTCGTATACCGGGTTGGGGCGGTTGGTCTGGCGGAGCAGGCTGATGGCGCTCATGGGCGGTTTCTCGACGACTTCGTTGATGTGGCGGCTCATCTCCTGGCCGAGGGCGAGGATGGCGCGCGCGCCGGCGACGACCTCCTTGGCTTCCATCTCGTTGCGGACTGGGGTGGCCATCAAGCGGCGAGCGTTCCAGTAGTAGCGCGAGCCCAGTTCCTGCGCGCGGAACTGGGCGTGGAGGATGCGGAGGCGGTCGGCCGGGGCGCCTTCCTTGGCGGCGGCCACGGCCTGCCCCAACGCGGCGGCGGCGGCCGCGGCCTCCTCGGGGGTGAGGACGCGGAACTGATCCCAGGCGAAGCCGTAGCGGATGGAGGAGGTGTCCTTCCCGTGAGGGTGAGGCGCGCCTTCTTCGTTGAGCCAGCGCTCGTAACCGGCTTCGATGGCTTGGTGGAAGGCTTTGACGTGGGGCGCGGCAGGTCCGTAGAAGCCGGTGTAGTACTCGTCGAGGAGCTTCTGCTCGTCCTGGCGCGGGTCCCACAGAAGCTGCGACACGACCCAGGCCAGATGGTCATTGAAGGGCCACTG
>CAYYEE010000052.1:11143-15559 GCA_964470775.1 uncultured Planctomycetota bacterium
CTGCGCGTGAAGCTCCATGTAGAAGACGGCGGAGCGGCCAGAAGCGGCGGCGTAGCGGATGCGCTTGGCCATCTGGCGCAGGTCGAGCTTGGGAAGTATGAAGAAACAATCGTCGTGGTGGGCGTAGATGCCCATCACCTCGGCGCCCGTGTTGCGCCACTCGTCCCACGCGGCAAAGAAGTTGCCGGGCGAGGTGAGGACCGGAAGGAGAGCGAAGTGGGGCTTGACCGTCTTGGGCGCGGACTGGGCCGCGGCGTAGGCGAGATAGACGATGACCTTGTCCGGGAACTCGCGCGTGACGGTGTCGCATACGATGTTCGTGAGTTTGACGTAGCGGTCGCTCATGCCGGTCTTGCTGGAGTAGTCCGCGCCGGGCGCGTCCATGGCGCGGCAGGCCGGGCAGTCGCAGTCGCTGCCGCCGTCGTTGATGGAGAAGTTGACGCCTGGGGCCAAGGGGTTCTTGCGGAAGTAGTCGGACACGGCCTGGGCCATCGCTCGTTGGACTTCCGGGTTGGAAGCGCACGGCTGCCACCCTTTGGCGCCAGAGTCTTCGGCGGGGACGCGGCGCTTGCCGCTGACCAGCGAGTAGTACTCGGGGTGTGTCTTGGCGTACTTGGCGGGCGGAAGCCAATCGTCGTAGTTCTCGCCGCAGGGCAAGGCGCCGTTCCTGCGGTAGAAGTCGATGGCCGGGTGTGCCCCAGGCGGGAAAGGCCTGGTGGAGAAGGCGCGGCTGTAGAAAAGGGGCCAGTCTCGCCATTCGACCTTGGGCAGACGGAGGGTGGGGCGGTGTGGGACCACGGCGCCGAGTCCGCCAGGCTGGCAGGGCCAGTAGCTGCGGACGCCGGCGTAGCGCATGAGCAGGCTGGCCGCGCCGTGGTTGACGGCGCGCTCGGAGAGGCCGCGAATGAGCAGCGTCTTGGGGGCGGGCGTGAGGATGAGGAAGCCGTTGAGGTTGGGCAGAGACACGCGGCCATAGCGGACGTTGGGCAGGTTGAGGTCTATCTTGGCGGCCAGGCCGGTATCGCCAAGGTGGATGGCGGCCATGTCCTGAGGCGCGGGCGTCTTGTCGGAGAGGACCTGGAACGACGCTCCCGTAACGGCCTTGAGCCACGCCGCGAGCGTGGAAGCCGTGCTGGCCAAGGGGCGGGAACCGTCGGGATGAATGATGACGCAACGTGCTTTGCCGTTTTCGGCGATAGTGAAGTAGTCAGGCGCAGTTTCCGTGGGGGGCGGGGGGTAGTTGAAGGAGGCGGGCGGAGCGGGTTGGGCGATGGAACGAGCCACACATAAGATCAGTGGCGCGGCCAGCCCCAGCGCATACGGTCTGCGCTCCGCGAGCACGCGATTTCGTACTAGCATGAATGTTTCCTGTCGTCAATATCAGCGCAAAACTGGCTTGACATGGCCTTATATTGGGCTAAAATGATACTATAATGTACTGAGCTGTATGTCAACTGGAATGTGGATCGAGTGGACGGTGGCATGGCAGCCTGTTGAAAATGTCGCGTCTGTTGCGGGGACACGTTGCGATCCCGCCGTTGGCGGGCTGAGGCGCCATGTCCCCGCCGACGCGGTGTCTTTTTCAACGGACCGATAGAGCGCAGGCGAGGCTGGCATGGGCGTGTCGGGCGAGACATCGGTGAAGCAGCGCGCTGGCGTCAAGCATACGACAGTGACGGACGCTTTGCGCCAAGGCATCTTGAGCGGCGCGTATCCCGTTGGGTCCAAGCTGCCGTCCGTGGCGGACCTGTCGCGGACGTATGGGATCAGTCCGGCCACGGCGCACCGGAGCATTCGCAGCCTGGCCGAAGAGAGACTGGTGGTGTGCCACAGCAGCCCGCGCGGGACGGTGGTGGCACGCCGCGAAACGCCGGAGCGGACGTTTAAGCGCACGACGCTGGCATGTCTGCTGCGACCTTTCAAGCCGCAGCGCTCGTCGGTGGACAACTTCGGCCTTGAGATCATCCAGGGCATTCAGGAAGAGGCGGCGAGGCGTCGCTACCGCTTGTTGCTGCAGAGCCTTTCGGACGAGCGGCACGCCGAGGAGATGCTGGAGCTGGCGCGGGAAGGGTGGGTGGCGGGCGCGATTCTTGACCAGTACACGCCGCTTGAGCTGATGCGCAAGCTGTCGGAGTTGCGGACGCCGATGGTGATTTTCAACCGTTGGGAGCACGTGGAGGGGCTGAGCTGCGTGACGCCGGACTACGAGCGCTTGGGGCGGCAGATGGCGCGGCTCATGACGCAGCGGGGCTACGAACGGTTTGCCTTCTTCCCGGCCAGGGCTGGGGGCGAGTTGTGGCCGGAGTATGACGTGCCACAGCGCGACCGCTATCTAGGTTTCATGGCCGGCTTGGAGGAAGAGGGGATAGGGCAGGACCGCGTCGAGCGGATTACGTTTCCGGAGGATGTGGGGGAAACGGAGTGCGACCCTGAACGGCTGGGGCTGCCGCGGCGCAGGCCGGACGACTGGCGCAGGCTGGGCGTGTTTCTGCGTTCCGACCGCCATGTGCGCCAGATGCTGTCGGCTATCGCCAAAACGGACCTGCGTCTGGGAAACGATGTTGGCGTCGCCGGATTCGGCGACCTCGAAGTGAACCGGCTGAGCGAGCGGCCGATCAGCACGTGGGAAGCGGACCCGCGCGGCATGGGCCGCGAGACCGTGGCGGAGGCGGTGAGGAGGATCGAGGATCCTTTGGCGCCGAGAGCCATCATTAAACTGGCCGTTACCTATGTTGACCGGGGGACGGTGTAGGTCTGGGAAGGGAGGGAGTCCATGGTTTCTCTACGGACGCCCCGATGGGCTTTTACGCTGATTGAACTCCTTGTGGTGGTCGCCATCATCGCGATTCTCGCGGCCATGCTGTTGCCGGCGCTGTCGGCGGCGCGCGAGAAGGCCAGGCGTGGAAGCTGCTTGAGCCAGTTGAAGCAAATGGGCGCGGGCATTGAGTCCTATTGCGGCGACTACGGCGGGTACTATCCTTCGTGGGCGGGGTATGGGGGCGCGTTCGAGCCGCAGATGGAGACCGGCGCCGGGCTTGCCGTGGCGTCGGTTGACGCCGGCGTCTACACCGACGGGGCGGGGGACAGCGTGCGCGTCGGCGGGACCGCAAACCGGGCCGGCACGAGTTTCGCCGCGACGAGGGCGCTATGCATGTACATGAGGACTCTCTTCGCGGGCTGCACGGACATTTCGGACCCCGACGCGGAGACGACGATCGGGGGCCTGAGGGCGAACGGGAGGCTGAACACGGGGCCCGTGGGCCTGGGGCTGCTTGCGGCTGGCGGGTATGTGGCCGACACTCGCGCTTTCTTCTGCCCTTCCACGGGCGACGCCATGCCGTCGGACACGGCCAACGACCGCAACGGAGACACAGGCATGGCGAACATCGTGGCGTCAATGCGCGAATTGGGCAAGGCAGGGGCGTTTGACGCGCGTTCGGCGATGTATGGGACGTGGAGCGGCAAGACGTTGGAGACGGTGAAGGTTCGCGGCGACAGCCCTTGCCTGTGGTTGAGGGTTCTGGCCGTGCAAGGGAACTACAACTACCGCAACGTTCCTTGCTCGGGGGGGCTGTATGTGGGGGGAGGCTTCGCGGACATGCGGGACACGGGGATGCAGTTGCGCTACATGAAGCCGGCCCAGGTGGTGAGGCCTGGCGAGCCGATTTTCAAGACGCAGAAGCAGGCGGCCGGGCGGGCCCTTGTGAGCGACAGCTTCTCGCGGGGCGACCTGTGGCGCTCGACGACAATCCGCGAGCCGGCCTATGCGGGCAAGGGACGCTACGCGCACGTGGAAGGGTACAACCTTCTGCGCGCCGACGGGGCGGCCGTGTGGCTGAGCGATCCGCAGCAGCGCATTGCGTGGTGGCCGTGGCCGTGGCCGCTGAGCGCGGGCACGAGCGCCAACCGAAACTTCGAGCAGGCGCTGGCGCTGCAACGCAACACCGTTGGGGAGTGGCGCAGGCCTGGCAGCGCGACCGTGGGCATAAACTATGCGTCGAGCGTTGGGGTTTGGCACGAGTTCGACCTGTTCTGTGGACAGGACGCGAACGCCAACTGAACCTTGAAGGAGCATGGAGTGCGTGTCTGCAACCGCTTTGCGATGGCGGCTGTGTTGGGGGCCATGTGCTGCGCGGGCGCCGCGCCAGGGGAGGCTCGTTTGCCAGTGGTCTCTGGCGGCCGTTCCGCTTACGTGATTGCCGTGCCTGACGAAGGCGACGCAGGGCGGACCGGACAGGCGGCGGCTTTGCTGCAGCGGGTTCTGGCGGAAGCGGCCGGCGTCAAGCTGGAGATCGTCAAGGAGTCGGCGCGGCCGGCCGGCGCGCCTGCGTTTGTCCTGGGCAAGAGCCGCGGCGCGCGCGCGGCGGGGTTGGACGTGGACAAGGTGAGGGGGTGGGCGTATCTGATTCAGGTGAA
>CAYYEE010000053.1:0-15177 GCA_964470775.1 uncultured Planctomycetota bacterium
CCATGATGATCAAGGCGTACAAGGAAAAGTAGGAACCCGGACGTTGCCCCCAGGCGGGGCCGCGCACACCCTATTCACAGGACTCTCCGGCGAAACCCAGGGAGCGAACGCATGCCCAACTTCTTCACCGATAACGAAAACATGGTCTGGCATTTCCGGAACATGGACCTCAGCGACATCGTCCATCTCCGGGAACCGGGTTTCCAGGAAGCGGCGCAGTATCCTTACGCTCCTTCATCCGTCGAGGACGCTTTGGACAACTACTACCGCGTCATGGAACTGCTCGGCGGCATCTGCGGCGACTTTATCGCCCCCCGCGCCACGGACGTGGACCGCCACGGCTGCACGCTGGAAAATGGCAAGGTCTCCTACGCCCCCGGAACGGTGGAAAACCTGAAGGCCCTGAGCCAGGCCGACCTGATGGGTTTCACCCTGCCCCGCAAGTACGGCGGCCTCAACATGCCTCACACCCTGTACTGCATGGCCAACGACATGGTCTCGCGCGCCGACGCCAGTCTCATGAACCTCTTCGGCCTGCAAGACATCGCCGAGACCATTCGCGCCTTCGGCAGCGAAGAGCAGCGCCAGCGCTACCTGCCCAAGTTCTGCTCCGGCGAAGTCACCGGCGCCATGGTGCTCACCGAGCCCGACGCCGGCTCCGACCTCCAATCCATCCGCACCCGGGCCCATGTCTCTCAGGACGCCGACGGCCAGTGGCGCATCAACGGCGTCAAGCGCTTCATCACCAACGGCTGCGGCGAGGTGCTTCTGGTCATGGCCCGCTCGGAAGAAGGCACCACGGACGCGCGCGGCATCAGCCTCTTCATCGTGGAAAAGGGCCCGGACGTCGTCATCCAGCGCATCGAGGACAAGCTGGGCATCCACGGCTCGCCCACATGCCAGATCTTTTTCAACAACGCCAAAGCCGATCTGGTCGGCCAGCGCCGCCGCGGCCTTATCACCTACGTCATGGCCCTGATGAACGGCGCGCGCATCGGCATCGCCGCCCAAGGCGTGGGCGTGGCCGAAGCCGCCTACCGCGCCGCCCTGGCCTACGCCGTGTCGCGCCGCCAGTTCGGCAAAGCCATCTTCGACATCTCGCCTGTGTCTGAGCTGCTCGTCGACATGAAGGTCGGCGTCGAGACCGGCCGCTCGCTGCTTTATGAGTGCGGCCGCGCCGTGGACCGCGAGGAGGGCCTGGGCCACAAGCTCGAGACCATGGACCGCAAAGATCCGGCCTACGCCGTGACCAAGGAAAAGCTGGCCTTCTGGCGCAAGGTGGCGGCCGTGCTTACCCCGCTCGCCAAGTTCTATTGCTGCGAAATGGCCCTTGACGTCACCAGCAAGAACATCCAGGTCCACGGCGGCAGCGGCTTCATGCGCGACTACGAAGCCGAGCGCTACTGGCGCGATGCCCGCATCACCACCATCTACGAAGGCACCACCGAGCTCCAGGGCGTGGCCATCCAGCCCGGCGTCATGGGCGGCAACATCAAGGAATACCTGGCCCAGAAAGCCGCCAAGACCTACACCGGCGAACCGGCCCAGCTTCACGCGGCCGTCCGCGGCATCCATGCCGACCTCGATGCCGCCGTCGCCCACTTGCAGCAGCGCGGCGACAATGAATACACCGCCCTTATGGCCAAGCGCCTCTCCAGCATCACGGCCAACACGGTCATCGGCTACCTCATGGTGGACGAAGCCAGCCGCAGCGAGCGGCGCCTCCTCACCGCTCGCCATTTCATCCGCCAGGCCGCGGTCCGCTCCAAGGCCCTGCTCGAAGAGATCCGCCTCAACAACGACACAGCCATCCGCGACTATCGCGCCATGCTGGAGAAGGACGTGCCTCGCGAGTAGCCGGCGCGGCCCGCGGGCCCGCCCGTCGTGGCCGCTGTTGGACATTTCCGGCAGGTCCGACACGCCGGATATGTCCAATGCGCCCAAAGGAATCGCCCATGCGACGCTGGACCTTGGCGGCCGTCGCCCCAACCCTGCTGGCGCTGGCCGGCTGCGAGATGTTTCTCTTCGGCGCCGCCGGCAGCATGGCCATGGCCTACGTCAACGGCGACGGGGTCAAGACCTACAAGATGCCCTACCCCAAGGTCAGCGCCGCCGCGGTCGAGTCGGCCTCCCACCTGAACCTCACCGGCTACAGGCTCACTCGCGACGCCGACGAGACCAAGATCACCGGCGACGATGCCGATGGCGAGTCCGTCACCATCCGCGTCGTGTCCAAGGACAACGGCCGCGCCGCCGAAGTGCGCGTGCGGTTCGGTCCCTTCGGCAACTACGTGCCCAGCCGCGTCTTCATGGATGGCCTGAACATGGAGTTGGGCCTCCCGCCCGAACCGACGCATAAACGGTAGTGTGGTGTTTCGGAAATGTCTTGCATTTCCGAAACACCACAGGGCGGGCTAACTCGATACTCTAGACGCGTCAAGTGCAGGGTTTGTGTCATGTAGTGTTTCAGAAATAGCAAAGCTGTTTCTGAAACACTACGGTAGGGGCTGGCCAGGGGGACCGCCACAACGCTCCGTTGTCGCCTCCACTGCGGCCATTGATTAATTTCATTTGACACTTTGTCCAGCACTGTGTATGCTCCGCTTGGTATAGACAATACATATTGTTTAGACCATCGCTCCGGTGTTCGCTTCATCGCATCCTCCATGGGAGACCCAAGTATGCCCCGCCTTCCTGCCATCGTTTCCTGCGCCATAGGGTTGTTCGCCTTTGCTTTGTCTGCCCCCGCCGCGGACCCCAAAGCCCAGGAGCCCCTTTGGGTCGAGCTGCCCGCCGAAAACCACCAAGTCGCGCCAGGCCGCTACAGGATTCCTCTCAACATGGAGGAAGCCGCGGGCGTGGACCGCAGCGCCGAGCCGGTCCGTTGCGGTGTGCCCATCCCGCGCGGCGTCCTGCGCGACACTAACTCTGTGCGCCTGACCGACAGCTCCGGTACCGAGCGACTCGTCCAGTCCGAGCCAGGCGCCTACTGGCCCGATGGCTCCTGCAAGTGGCTCCTCCTCGACTTTGCCGCGGACCTGAAAGCCAACGCCAGGGACGCGTGGAGCCTCGAGTTCGGCAAAGGCGTGGCGCCCTCGGTCAAGACCTCCCCGCTCAAGGTGACCGAGGACGACGACCTCATCACCGTGGACACCGGCGTCCTCAAGTTCACCATGCTCAAGCGCAAGAACGTCTTCATCCACGAGGCATGGGTGGACGCTGACCGCGACGGCAAGTACACCGATCAAGAGCGCGTCGTGGCGCCGCTGGCCAAGGGCGAGCAGCGCGGGTTGTTCGTGGACCTCTGGCATAAGAGCCGGGGAGCCGGGCTCTACTGGGCGGCGCTTCAACCCAAGCCCGACGAGGTCAAGATCGAGGCGGCCGGCCCGTACTGCGCGGAGATATGTTTCAAAGGCTGGCACCACGCCGCGTTCGGCCGCGACCTGTGGTCGCACGTGTCGCCGCGCGCCTTTCAGTACACGCTGCGCATCCGCGCCTGCGCCGGCAGCGCCGACCTCAAGGTGTTCCACACGTTCATCAACACCGAAGAGCCGCTCGACATGCGCGTGCGATCCATCGGCATCCGCCTGCCCGTGGACGCGGGCGAAACGCCGTCCTACGCCTTCGGCTCCGCCGCCGCCTTCCGCATGACAGGCGGCCCGCGGGAAGACTACTACCTGACGCAGGACCACTGGAATAACTTCCAGCTCGAAAAGGGCGGCCCCATGCCGGAGCTCAAGCCCGAAAAGGGCGGCGATCCGGTGGAGCTGATGGGCGCGTGGCAGGGCGGGACCATCCTGCAGAAGGGGGAGGTCAGCGAGGGCTGGGCCGATCTCTCCGGGCCCCGCGCAGGCCTCACCGTGGTCTTCCGCGACATGGTCAAGCTCTTCCCCAAGGAGTTCAATCTGACGGGCAACGACGTCGTGGCCTGCGTCTGGCCCAAGCACAAGCGCCCCACGCGTTACGAGTTTTTCGGCGGCGGCGAGAAGTCGTACCTGGACCTGCGCCAGCCCATCGAGGTCATGTGTCCCGAGCTCCAGCGGCTCAAAGAGAAGCACCCCGCCATCTACACGCAATGGCTCATCGGCCAGGACTCGGACTGGGACCGCTACAAGAACTGGCCCTACCGCGGCAACGCCCTGGGCGTGGCCAAGACGCACGAGCTCATCTACCGCTTCCACGCCGGCCCGGCCGATCCAGCCCAGGCCAAGGCCCTGGCCGCCGCGGCCTCCGAGCCCATCCAGCCCTTTGTCACGCCCCAGTGGTACTGCTGGGAGACCGAGGCCTTTGGCCGTATGCAGCCCCAGGACATGGCCAACTTCCCCCGCATGGAAACCGAGATGTCCGCCTTTATGGACTGGCTCTATCGCCACCAGAACGAGTGGTCCCACTTCTGGGGCCTCTTCGACTTCGGCGATTTCCAGACCTACCACGCGTCCAGCAAGTACGGCGCCTATCCCTATGATGAGGAGTTCGGTCCCTGGGGCAAGTGGCTCGGCCGCTACGGCTGGCTCAACGGCGAATACAACAACGACTTCGACGCTTTCCTCCAGTACTTCCGCGCCGGCCGGCTCAAGGACTTCCGCGTGGCCAGCGCCTACGCCGCCCATCACGCCGACGTGGACACCTGCCACTACAACCCGGAACACCCCGACTGGGTCGGCGCCCAGCACCGCCACAGCGTGGCCCACTGGTCCGACTGGCTCATTGATCAGCAGACCTACTGCGACGGCATGATCGCGCTCTACTACGCCACCGGCGACCGGCGCATGAGAGATGTGGCGCTGGAAGTGGCCGGCTACAGCATGTACGCCCAGATTCCCTTCCGCTATTGGCTGGAGGACACCTCCGGCCGCGACGCTACCGTGGAGTACCGCGACCACCGCGGCACGTGGTGCAAGATCACCAACATCGCCCGCGCTTATGAGATGACCGCCGACCGCGAGATGAGGCGCCATCTTGACGCATGGATCAAGATCGTGGCCGCAAACCAGAACCCGTGGGGCGGGCCCAAGGGTTCTTTCGAGCCGTACATGGGCGCGTGCTTCCCTCTGGTCTATGCCGTCACGGACAGCGAGGAGATGAAGAAGGTCATCGCCGGCACGGGCTTCGCCTCCAGCGTCAGCACGCTCGGCTCCTTTTCGCCCTACAGCGCGCTGCAATGGCGGCTCACCCGCGACGACGGGCCGTTCCTTGCGCCGCAGGTCTGGGGCGCCAACGGCTGGCAGCGCCGCCACGGCGCCATTCCTGACAACGTCAAAGAGGTCAAGCCCGGCTCCTTCACGACCTGCCGCACCACGCCCGTTTTGGCTTGGCCGCACCTGATGGGCGCGCTCTACGACGCCCGCTATGATGACCGCACGCCGCCCCAGGCTGCCTCGCCCCGGCCGCCCGAAGCGCCCAAAGACGCCCGCTTCGTCTCCCTGGACTTGCGCCCCTTCATGAACGAAGACCCCTTTGGCGACATGCGCAACGGCAAAGCCCTGCCCTGGCCCAAGCCGGACGCCTTCGAGCATTTCATGGACAACACGCTGGCCAAGGTTGGCGGCAAGGTGGTCTTTTGCGGATCGGGCGAGCCCGGCTTCAAGGCCGACCAGAACATCGCCAACAAAATCAAGGATGGCGAGATCGGCCTCACCAACTGGAGCGTCTACCCCTTTTACATCTTTGAGCCGCCCATGACCCGCAGCTTTGCGCCCGTCGCGCCGTGGCTGCTGTGGGGACCCGTGCCCTTCGAGATCGTGGACCCGGCCACGAACGGCGGCAAAGGCATGATCGCGCTCAAGGCGGGCGAGCAAGTGACGATCCCCGTGGGCCTCAAGGCGCGCAAACTCTACTTCCTCGGCCACGTCTACGCCCTGCGCTACGCCAAAGACCCTGGCGCCGGCGCCATTGTGCCGCTTATGGCGCGCACGGAAGTGGGGCGCTATGTCCTCCACTTCGCCAGCGGCGAAACGCAGGAGGTACCCATCATCAACCGCAAGAACGCCAGCGCCTGCATCTACGGCTACGCCTCGGCCGAGGCCCCGTTCGTCCTTGGCTCGGCCGGCGGCAGCGGCTGGCCGCCTTCGGGCGGCGTCTGCGCGTTCGAGGTCGATTGCGGCGGCAAGGAGATCAAGAGCCTCGACTTCCGCGGCGCGGACCCGAACAAGGCGATCATGCTGTGGGCGGTCACGGCCGTGGTGGACGGCGCGCCACAGGCGCAGCCCGCCAAGGTCGTGCGGTTCGGCGGCGCCAGCAAGTCCGCCGGCATCATCGAGGCGGTCGTGGACCAGAAGGCTGAGGGCAAGGCCACAGGCTGGCTCACGCCCTCCGCCGTCAAGGACAAAAAGAGCGCCGTCGAGGTCGCGGCTGACCTGAAGCCGCACGTCCTGCGCGTGGCTCTGCCCGAGGACGGATGGTACCAGGTGGACTTGACCCTTTCCGGCCGCGGCGTGGGCCAGGTCATCAGTCTTCTCGCCAACGACCGGCTGGCGTTCAGCTCCCTCAACTGCCCGGTCTTCCGCCGGATGCGGTTCGCGGCGGAGGCCCGGGACGGCGTCATGGATCTGCGCTTCCTGCCGCGCCCCTTCAGCCTGGGCAACGGCCCCGAGACCGCCGGCTGCGTCGTGCTCCAAAGCGCCGAGTTCACCAAGCTCGCCCAGGCGCCCGCCCATCCGCCGCGCAAGGCGCCGGCCGGCCAGTTGCTTTCCTTCGGGTGGGATGGCTCCGCGGCCAACAACGCCCAGACCGGCGGCGCGCTGCTCGACAACACCCTGCGCTTCGACGTCCCGGCAGGCCAGTACAAGGTCACGCTCAAGACCACGCCTTCCGCCATCTCCAGCCACGGCCAGAAGCTCGACATCTACGTCCAGGACAAGCTCACCGTGGACAACCACCCCGTCACCGCGCAGACCGTCTTCAACGCGGATGCCGCGTCAGGCTTCATTACCATCCGCATCGCCCTGGACAAGAAAGCCTCCACCGGACGCATCCAGCAATGGGCCGTGGACCGGGTGGTGTTGGAGCGCGTGAAGTAAGGCGGCTCGGACCGGCCCGCGAGATCACGGCGCAGCCTGCCGAGCGGGGTTGCATCCCCGCCGCGCCAGCCCCGCGCCCCGCCGGGGCGGGGCGTCCCGCCCCCTCTCGCTTCACGCCAACCCGGCGCATCGGACAGGCGCCCTCTTGACATCTCCCGCCGCCCGCGTTACAATTCGCATTACAATAACGTTATTGTAAAGGAAATCCGCATGACCACCGCCCGCGACGTGGCCGAAGCCACAGGCTACGCCGTGTCCACAGTCTCCAACGTGCTCAACGACAATAAGACCTTTGTGGTGCCCCAGGAGACCCGGCGGATCATCAAGGAAGCGGCCGCGCGCCTGGGCTATCGCCCCAACTATTTCGCCCGCGCGCTGCGGCGGCAGCGGTCCTATCTTGTCGGCGTCACCGGCAGCCTGTTCGGCTGCGAGGTGAGCTGCCTCCAGCTTAGAGGCATTGTGGACCCGCTCCGGCGCGCGGGCTACGTCGCCTTCTTCGCCGACACCGGCGGCGGCGCCGAGCGCGAAGAGCAGGTGTTGCGCGAACTATGTCACAAGCAGATCGAGGGTCTCATTGTTCACGGCCACATCTCCCTGGACGCGCTGGAGCGTGTGGCGCCCGAGACCCTGCCCTGCGTGCTGATGGTGGACCGCGAGATCCCCGGCCGCCACTGCGTCGTGGCTGACCGCGCCGCGTCCATGGAGCAAGCCACGCGCCGTCTGCTGGAGCTTGGCCACACGCGCATCGCCTTGGCTATCTGGGAGCCCACCGGCGGCCACCCCAAAGTCGAAGGCTTCCGCCGCGCCATGCAGTCCGCCGGCCTTTGGCGTGACGGGCTGCTTCTCCACATCCCCGAGCCGGCCGGTTCGCGGCCCGAGTACGTCGCGCGCCATCGCCGCCGCTTCGAGGAACTCACCGCCGTCCTCTGCGCCGACGACCAGATCGCCGCGGAGATCATTGCCGGTCTGGCCATGATCGGCCGCCGCGTGCCTCAGGACTGCTCCGTCGTGGGTTATGACGACGCGGACGTGGCCGTGGCGGTCCAACCCCGTCTGACAACTCTGCGCCAGCCGCGCCAGGAAGCAGGCGAGCTGGCCGTCAAGATGCTGCTCGACCTCATGGCGGGGCGTCCCGTGACGACCCAGCGCCTGCCGCACGCGCTTGTGGAGCGCGAGTCCACGGGGCCCTGTCCGGCCGCCTGAGCGCGGACATCCCCTCTGCCGAGAGACCCACCCATGAAGACCCTCCGCCAGCCCCTGCGATTCCTCGACATGAGCGAAATGGAGGCCATCCACCGCAACGCCCTGCGCATCCTCGCCGAAATCGGCATGAAAATTGACCACCCCGAAGCGCTCGAACGCCTGGAGGCGGCCGGGTGCAAAGTGGACCACGACCGCCGCCACGTGCTGTTCCCGCAGGACCTTGTCCAGCGCCGCGTAAACAAGCTGCGCGCCGATTTCGCCAGCCGCGACTGGCCCCGGTCCATGGCCGTGCGCTACTCCCACGTGCGCTTCCGCCGCGAGGCGTTCGGCGTCCATCCCGACTTCACGGTCAGCGCGGGCGGCTATTGCGTGTTTGTCTACGGCCTCGATGGCGTCCGCCGCGCCGCCACGCTGCAAGATACCCGCGACGCGCTCAAGCTGGCGCATCAGCTCGACCAGATCACCTACACCGGCCTGCCTGTCGCCGCGCAGGACGTGCCCCTGGCCATCCGGCCCATCCGCATGGCCGCCGAGCTCGTCAAGGCCACGGATAAGCACGGCGGCATCGAGGCGCTGACGCCGTTCGACATCGAGTACATTTGCCGCATCGGCGAGGTCGTGGCTGGCGGACGCGAGGAGCTGCGCAAGCGGCCCATCTTGGTGGGCTACGCCGAGGCCAGGACACCGCTGTGCATTGACGCCAACATGGCGGAGGTGATGATTGAGTACGTCAAGCGCGGCCTGCCCCAGTCGCTCGACACCATGCCCAACGCCGGCGCCACCGCGCCCATGAACCCGGCCGGCGCGCTGGCCCTGGGCGTGGCCGAGACGCTCGGCGGCCTGGTCCTGGCCGGCAGCGTGGATCCGGACGCCGTGGTGACGCTCGACGTGACCCTGTCGTTTTCGGACATGCGCACCGGCATCTTCAAGTACGCCGGCGCCGAGCGCGTGTCGCTGCTGGGCGCGCGCATCCAGATGATCAGCGAGTTCTATGGCTGCCCCAGCGGCGTGCACGGCGGCAAGACCGACGCCTGCCTGCCCGGCGTGCGCGCCGGCGCCGAAAAGGCCGTGTCCATGCTCATGCCCGTGCTGTGCGGCGCCGTGGGCTTCGGCACCGTCGGCCACATCGAGAACGCCGTCACCTTTTCCCCCGCGCAACTCGTCATGGACAACGAAATCGCCCGCTACGTCCGCCGCGCCGTCACCGGTTTTGACGTCAGCGACGAGACGATCAACTTCGATCTGATCCAGCGCGTCGGCATTGGCGGCGCGTATCTGGGAGAGGAGGAGACCGTGGCCGGATTCCGCGAGTTCCTCAATCTCTCCCCCTTCTTCGGCGTGGAGCCGTGGGGCTCGGACCCCAGCGGCGCCAAGGCCGCGCGGTGGGAGAGCATGGCCCACGCCAAGGCCAGGGAGCTCCTGGCGCGCGAAATCCCCACCCCCCTCACCCGCGACCAGACCCGCGACGTGGAAGCCATCGTGGCCGAGGCGGAAGCCAAGCTGCGCGAGCGGGGAGAGTTGGCCTGAAGGGCGCGTGGGAGTTATGGGAGTCGTGGGAGGAATGGGGGCCATGGGACGGCCCTTCGCGATGGAAAGAGCCGTTCGCCCATCCCTCCCATGACTCCCATCCTTCCCATCACTTCAACTCCCACACGTAGCTCGTCTCGAGCAGGCGGTTGATCAACTCGCGGTAGCGGCGCGCGCGGACCGCGGTTTCCATCTCGTCGGCCAGCCGGTCCTGCGCCACGGAAAACGGCGTCACGCGTTCGTCCTTGCGCTCCACCAGCTTCACGACGCGCACTTCGCCCCACGACTCGCCGCCTGGCAGTTGGATGACCACCGGGTCGCTGATCTCGCCGGGTTTCATCTTGGCCAGGGCGAGGCGCAGCGGTTTGGCCAGCGTGTCCAGCCGGCGCCACGGCAGCGCGCCTTCGCCATCGCGCGCCGGCGCGCGGTCTTCGGAGAGCGCCTTGGCCAGGTCCTCGAATTTCTCGCCCGCGCGGATGCGCTCCGCGATCTCCCTGGCCAAGCCGTACTGCGACTCCAAGGACTCCCGCCGGTCCACGCGCAGCAGAATCTGCTCGAACCGAACCTCGGCCGGCTCGCGGAACCGGTCCAGGTTCTGGCGATAGTACTCCTCGATCTCCGCCGGCCGCAGCGGCGCGCCGCGATAGACCTCTCGCGCCAGCACCACCCGGCGATACTGGAACTCGCGCAGGCGCTTCAGATACTCCGGGTAGCTCAGCCCGCGCTGTTGTTCCACGTAGTCGCGCAGCTTGCTCTCGCCGCCCAAGTCCAGGCGCTGCTTCTCGATGTCCTGCCGCACCTGGTCGTTCACCCACTCCGTCACCTTGCTGTGATCCTTGGCGAGGCGCTCGCCCGCCTCGGTGAGCAGCGATTCTTCCACCAGTTCGCGCCGGGCCTCGATCCACGCCTCATTCATCAGTTGTTCGAGGTCATAGGGACGGCCGGCTTTCTCCGCTTGGTCCTTGCCCCGGATGAGTTCTTTCCACCGGCTCTCGACCTGGCGGTACACGTCGCGGGTGGTGATGACGCGGCCGTTGACCTGGGCTTCCACGGTGTGGCGGGCCGGAGGCGTGGCCTCCACCGCCAACGCCGCGCCCGCCAGCGCCCACGCCACCCAGGCCAAGGCCCACTGCTTCATCGTTTCGTGTCCTTTCCGCCGGACAGGGTTCTGAGCAAGAATCTCAAAACGACCTCGGGCGGAACGTCCGCGCTCTCCAAGCGCATGTAGAGCGTCTTGCCGTCCAAGGCTCTCAACCGCGGCGCCGCGGACGCCAGGGCCTTCTCCGCCCTGGCCATGTCTTCCACCTCGATCGTCACCGACCGGCCGTCGCGCGTCACGGACCGCACGCCGGCGCGGCCGCACAACACGCGCAGCCGGGCCTCGTCCAGAAGCGTCTGCGCCTCGCGCGGCAGGGGTCCGTAGCGGTCGCGCGTCTCCCGGCCGATGGCGCAGACGTCCTCTTCGGACACGGCCCGGCACAGCCGGCGGTAGAGCTCGATGCGTCCGCCTGGCTCCTTAATATAGCCTGCGGGCAGGCAGGCGTCCACGCCCAAAGCCAGCGACACCTCTTTCGCGCTGGCCGGTGGCGGCTCGTTGCGCATGCGCCGCACGCACGCCTCCAGCAGCCGGCAATACAGCTCGTAGCCCACGGCCGCGATGTGGCCCGACTGCTCCGCGCCCAGGATGTTGCCCGCGCCGCGAATCTCCAGGTCGCGCATGGCGATGCGAAAGCCCGCGCCCAGGTCCGAGAACTCCTCCAGCGCTTTGAGCCGGCGCGCGGCCACGGGCGTCAGCGGCCGGCTGCGCGGCAGCAGCAGATACGCGTAGGCCCGGTGCTTGTAGCGGCCCACGCGGCCGCGGAGCTGGTGCAGTTGCGACAGCCCGAACATGTCCGCCTCGTCCAGCAAGATCGTGTTCACGTTCGGGATGTCCACGCCCGACTCGATGATCGTGGTGCACACCAGCACGTCCGCCTCGTGGTCAATGAACCGCCGCATCACGTCTTCCAGTTCGTGCTCGCGCATCTGGCCGTGGCCTACCAGCACCCGCGCCTCGGGGACCATGTTCCGCACTTCCTGCGCGGCGCGGTCAATGGTCTCCACGCGGTTATGCACAAAGAACACCTGGCCGTCGCGCGCCATCTCGCGCAAGATGGCCTGGCGGATCTTGTGCGCGTCGCGCCGCCACAGGCGTGTCTGGATGGCCAGCCGGTCGCGCGGCGGTGTTTGCAGCGTCGAGATGTCGCGCAGGCCCATCATGGACATGTGCAGCGTGCGGGGGATGGGCGTGGCGGTCAGCGTCAACACGTCCACGGTCTCGCGCAGCCGTTTCAGCCGTTCCTTGTGCTCCACGCCGAAGCGCTGCTCCTCGTCGATCACCACCAGGCCCAGGTCCTTGAAGGCGATGTCCTCCTGAACCAGCCGGTGCGTGCCGATGACGATATCCACGCGGCCTTCCTTCATGGCCGCCAGCGTGGCGCCTTGCTGGCCCTTGGTGCGGAACCGGCTGAGCATGTCCACCACCACGGGGTAGTCGGCCATGCGCTCTTTGAACGAGCGGTAGTGCTGCATGGCCAGGATGGTTGTCGGCGCCAGAACAGCCACCTGCCGGCCGCCCATGACCACCTTGAACGCCGCGCGCATGGCCAGCTCGGTTTTGCCATAGCCCACGTCGCCGCACAGCAGCCGGTCCATAGGCCGGCGCGACTCCAGGTCCTTCTTGATTTCCTCGGCCACGGTGATCTGGTCTTCGGTCTCCTGGTAGATGAAGGCCTGCTCGAACTCGCGCTGCCATTCCGTGTCCGGCGGGTGGGCGATGCCGTCTTTGGACGCGCGCACGGCCTGCATCCGCAGCAGGTCCGCGGCCATATCGGCGCACGCGGCCTCGGCCCGCTCTTTCTGGCGCGACCATGTGGCCGTGCCCAGCGTGCTCAGCGGCGGCCGCGTCTCCGAAGGGCCGACATACTTCTGCACCAGGTCCATCTTGTTGGCCGGCGCGAAGAGATACGCGCCGTTGGCGTACTCGATCTTCAGGCATTCGCGGCGCTGGCCGTCTTCGGCCTTTACCATCTCCATGCCCAGGAACCGGCCGATGCCGTGGCTGAAGTGCACCACGTAGTCGCCCGGCTCCAGCTCCAGGAAGGGGTCCACGGGCCGCGTCTGGCGCGTGCCACCCGGCGTGCGGCGGATGCGGTAGCGGTGGAACATCTCGTGGTGGGGCAGCAGCGCCACGCCCAACGCCGGCCAGTCGAACCCCCGGTTCAGCCGGCCCACGCGCAGTTCCAGGTTGTCCGAATTCTCCAGCTCCGTGCCTTCCAGCATCTCCTGGAAGCGGCTGCGCTCCGCTTCGTTGTTGCAGAACACGACCATGCGCCGGCCCGCTGCGTTGAGAGTCGCCATCTCGGCCAGCACGCTTTCCACGGTTTGCCCGAAGCGCTCGACGGAGCGCACCTCCAAGTCCATGGCGTCCGCGCCGAACTCGCCGGGCATGGTGGACCACGCGATGGTGGGCAGCCGGTCCAGAGCGCCGGCCAGGCGCCGTCGGCCTTCGCCGTTGGGCAGGGCGCCGGCCTGGCTCTCCAGCGTCTCCGCGCGCGATAGCGTCTCGGCCGGGTCGGCCACCATCAGCCACGCGTTCTGCGGCAGATACTCGAAGATGGAGCGCGCCGGCCCGACGCGCCAGCCCTCGTGCGACTTGGCCATGGCCGTGATGCGGCACACGGGCGTCTCGGTGACGGAGGTCTGCGTGTCTGGGTCGAAAAGGCGGATGGAGTCCACTTCGTCGCCGAAGAACTCCAGCCGCGCCGGCAGGTCGGCTACGTAGGGAAAGATGTCCAGGATGCCGCCTCGGCGCGAGTATTCGCCGGGCGCGCTGACCTGGGGCACGCTGTCAAAGCCGCGCTCGGCCAGCCACGCCGCCACTTTGTCCGGGTCGTGGCGTTCGCCCTTGGCGATCTCCAGCGTGTTCTGCTCGATGGCTTCCGGCGTAATGACTTCTTGCAGCACGGCCTGAGCCGGCGCCACCACCACCTTGCGGCCCATCTTGTCGCGCTCGCAGAAGAGCTGGCGCAACAGCGTCACCCGCCGGGCCAGGATGTCCGAGTCCGGGGCGTCGTCGTCGGCCAGCGCCTCCCATGCGGGGAAGTACGAGGCCAGCCCCGGCGCAAAGACGTTCATGTCCTCCACGAACTCTTCGGCCTGTTCCGTGTGCGCCGTGACGCACAGAATGACGCGGCTTTCGGACAAGCCCACGGCCGCGGCCAACAGCGCCGGCGCCGACCCCCACACGCCTTCCAGGCGCGCCTTTCCCGTCTCGCGCAGACGCGACACGATCCGCGCAAACATCTCGGATTTCTGCAGCGATTTGACGAGTTCGTCCATGTAGCGCCCTGGCCCGGACAAGCCCCCTGTTCCTGCGTCCATCATAGCAGCGCCAGCCGTGGCGCTCAATTGCGCGTCGTGGAGAGCACGGCCCACGCCCCGAACAGTCGTCACCGCCGAGTGTCAGACAACTTTGTTCCATACATGCCGTATCCCATAGCGCCTCTGCCCTTTGCGCTCCCTGACAGCCTGTTGAAAATGTCGCGTCTGTTCCGGGGACACGTTGCGATCCCGCCGTTGGCGGGCTGAGGCGCCATGTCCCCGCCGACGCGGTGTCTTTTTCAGCGGGCCGCTAAAAAGAATTTTCTCGCCTGCATAACTTGACAGAACCAGATTTGTGGGTCATATGTATAGGTGTCTTTGTCTTCTTAGCTGGTTTGACGGTTAGCGGGGGGGAGGATCAGGTGGGCACGAAGCATCCGCGACGCGCCAAGAGGCTGCGCCGAACGCAACACGTGGGGCAGGCCGGGTTGGGGTGGGCGATGTGCGCTGCAACGGTGGCTCTGCTGTGTCTGTGCGGCTGCGCTATTGCGTTGTTGTGTTCACTGGCCGAGTACGGCCATTTCAGCGGCAGAGAGGCGCTCGTTTGGGGGCTGCTGATCGCGGTGGCTGGGGTCGGCGCCGCGTCGCTAGCCGCGGGGTTCCAGTTGGTTCGCGCCGCCATGACGCCAGCGTCCGGTACGCAGGTTCTCGTGAAGCACGTTATGTCGCCGCCAGCGCGCGCATCTAGCCGCAGCCATGCCGATGGCCGCAGGACCGCCACCGTGACGCGCTAGTGGTTGGGCGCGGAAATTGGCGCGCCAATTTCCGCACCCAGGCGCAGGCAACCGGCAACGCTCACTTGCATCAAGCCAGAAGGTTGTGTCAGAAGTGTTTGCTTGCGGAAATGTGCGGCGATTTCCGCAAGGAGTGGGGAGTTGGCGGCCGCAAGGGGCGTCTTCCTCCGGCAGGCCCGGCTTGCCCAAGTTCTGTCCGTCGGCCTGAGCCAGCCATCAGAGATTCGGCACGACGTATAGCTGAGACGGGCCGGTAAGGGGGGCGCGGGGCT
>CAYYEE010000054.1:0-1844 GCA_964470775.1 uncultured Planctomycetota bacterium
CAAGAACCTCGTCATGAGCCGCGCCAAGGTTCTGCAGCCCGCCCAGCCCCCCCCCGAACGCCACGCCGGGGAAAGGCTCTGACCGCGACTCCGCTCAGAACCCCTCTTCCACCTGTCCCCGGCTCTCGCCGATGCGCCCCTCGCCCGTCGCCGTCTTGCGCAACCACACGCGCCGCGTCACCACAAGATCGCCACGCCGCGCAAGCGTAATCCGCAACTCGTGCGTCCCTTCCGGCAGGTCCTGCTCCGGCACGCGCGCCACCATCCTCTTCGATGGCGGCCCGTCCACGCGCGCATGCGCCAGCGAATGCCCCGCGCCCGGCGCCTTCAGCGTCGCCACCACCGACATGTCCTGCCGCTCTTCAGGGCCGAACGGCCACTCCGCCACAGCCTCCAGCGCCCCCTCCCGCCGTTCGAGCGACACAATCCGCAGCCCTTCCTCCGCCGTCAAACCCCGCCGCGCAAACCGCGTGTAGACCCGCTGAAGCCCCGCGTCCATCAGCGCCACCTCCAAGTCCATCGTCCCCGCGCCCCACATGGGGAAACCCAAAGCCAGGACCTGCGTCTGGCCCGCCGGCGCCACGAACCGGTAGCGCCGTTGCGCGGGCCGCCCCGAAGCAGGCCGCACCGTCACCAGAGCCCGCGCGTCCACATCCGAGCCCGGATCCGCGCCCACGGTCAACGTCAAACGGTTCTCCCCCCTCACCAGCGTGCCCGTCCCCACCGCGCGCACCGTCAGCGGCGTCGTTTCAAAGACCAAGTGGCCCAGGTTCTCCGGCAACGATGCCCCCGGTCCCGCCGAGTTCCACGCCGCGTCCCCGCCCGCGTGCGCCACGACGTTGAACCCAATCACGCCATTCTCCGGGTCTGACAACGACGCCCGGTCCAGACGCCCCTCCACCGTCCATGCCCCCTCTTCCCTCCGCGCCGCGACCTCCACCTTGGCCGGCCACTCCGCCGCCTTGCCCTTCTCACGCGCCGACGCCGACCACCGGCCGTCCGGCCACACGCGCAGCGCCTGGCAGGACGCATGGTCGTGCTGAGCGTCGAACAGGAAATCCGCCCACGCCCCCTCCGCCGGCCCCTCCACTCTGAGCCCCAAACAGAGCGTCCCCCCCCACGCGCCCACCTTCAGCGTCACAGCCGGCCTCTGCTCCGGTCCAGCCCAAGCGGACCTCGCCGCCCGCTCCCAGCAAGGATCGGTCAGCGATCCGTCCACCTCAGGCAGTTCGTTCAACCGCCTCGCCTGCAGCCATCGCACCGGCGGCCCGGCGGTTTCCGCCTTGTCCGTCTCGGGAAATGACAGCAGAATCACCGCCCCCGCGGCGGCAGCCTCCAACGCCGCCAGGACCGCAAACGCCAGCCGCGCGCCGCGCAGCCAGCAACCTTTCATCCCGGAATCTCCACGCCGTACCAGGCCAGATTGATCAGCCACCGGGCGTAACAGTCAAAGTCCTGCTTGGAGCCAAAGGTCAAATCCTGCCAGGCCTCCGGCGGCGCGCTCGACGCCAACAGCCCCACCCCGCGATTGCACACCACCCCCGCGCCCTCATCCCGCAACCCTCGCGCCGCCTTCTCCATCGCCTTGCCCAGATCCTCGTGCGCCGTGGTCAGCGCGGCCACAGCCGTGTTCTCGTCCAGACGCAGCCGCTCCCAAGGGTCGCGGAACACGACGTCCAGCACGAACTCATGGCGAACGGTCGTGATGAGCTTGGGAGGGTCGTCCACCAGCCGGTCCGTCAGCCCGCGCCAGGGCAGCAAGCCTTCCCAGCCCCTCCGCTTCTTCGGCTTGGCCGGCGCCTCCACCGACTCCGTGACCTCAATCCGCCCCGCCGCCGCCAGCA
>CAYYEE010000054.1:1854-14927 GCA_964470775.1 uncultured Planctomycetota bacterium
TCCCACCCCGCCGCGAAGGCGCGCTGCGTGTCCCACCGATAGGCTACGCACGCCACCCCCGAAGCCGAGATCACCGGCGACCTCATCCGCTCGAACGCAGGCGCCTCGAGGAAGTCCCCGGCGCCCAGCGCAAAAGCGGGCGCCCCGGCCGCTTCGAGCTCCCCAAGCAACCGTCTCGCCTGATCCGCCTCCAACCCCGTGGCCAGAATCCCCCTCGAGTTCCTAAGGTCCCGCGTCACATCCGGCAGAGGCCGGCCTGTAACGCGAGACACGATCCTCCCCACTTCAGGCGTCAGGTGCGCGCCCCCCTTCTCCGCCAAGACGGCGCAGGGAGGCGAGAGACGCGCCAGGTCTGGCTTGGCGACAGCCCGCCGCGGCGCCGGCCCAGGCGCCGCGCCCGCGGCGTCCACCTTGATCCCGCAGAACGCGCAGAACGACGCGCCCGGCAGGATCAGCTTCTTGCATCCGGGGCAGAACCTCGCTGTTGTCATCGCGTCATCCCGCCGCCGCCGGCATCAGAAACGGATCGCCGCTCCAAAGAAACGGCCTGCCGTCCGGCGGTTTCTTCTAACGCGCCAGCAGCGCAGCCGCTGGCGCGGCCAATGCGCTCACGCTGGCGAGCATGATTCCCGGACCCATCGAAGGTACGCCTCGCTCCCGGCAACCACCGGCGCCGCAATGATCTCTGGCGTCTCGTAGCTGTGCAGCGACCGCAGCCGCGAAGCCAGCGGCTCGAACCGCTCCGCCGTGGTCTTGAGTATCAGAACCGCCTCCGCCCCCTCACACACGCGGCCCTCCCACCGGTAGATGGACCGCGCGCCCGGCAGAATCGTGCAGCACGCCGCCAGCCGCTCCTCAACGACCGCCCGCCCCAGCGCAGCCGCCTCGGCCTCGCCGGCCGCCGTCACCAGCACGATCAGCGCCTCCCCTCCCTGCCCCGGCGCATCAGGCGCCTCGCCTCTCGGGCGCGTCTCATTCGTCATCTTCTTCACCAAGGCGCTTCCGCAGCGACTTCACCTCGCGCCGCAGCCGCTCCATGCAGAACCGCACAATCCGCTCGCGGTCGCTCGACTTGATCTCCAGAAACTGCAAGCCCACGAAGTACTGCGTCCCGTCATCGGCCGGCGCGCACCAGACCACCCGCGCGTGGCCGCGCACGCTCGGATCGCCCGGCGCCAGCAGAATCTTGGCGTAGACCAATTCCTCCTGCGGCAACGGACGCGGGCTCTTCACCATGGCGCCGCCCCCGCTCAGGTTGTGCGTCCTCGCGCGCGTCGCGTCCTCATAGACGCCCACCAGTTCCGCCTCCAACTCCACGTTCACGCGCACGAACTCGCGGCGCTGCACCCGCGACACCCGGTCAATCAGCCGCACCTCCAGCACGACATAGGCGCCGCGCAGACCGCTTGATATCTGGCCCGGCGCTTCGTACACCGCGCCCTCGGCCGCGCAGCGAATCCAAACGTCATCCCCGATCCGCGGGTCCATCCCCTCCACCGACGCCGTCGGCGCCACCATCTTCAGCCGGCGCCCGTCCGTGGAGATGGTCCGGAACGTGTAGGCCACATCGTAGTTCGGCGCCTTCAACACCTGCGTCATGCGCGCCGCAAACACCCGCTCCAAGTCCTTCTGCGCGCTGGGCGAAAGAGGCTCGCTCGGCGCCGAGACCGGGATCGCGGCCGCCTCCGGCAGTCTTGGCCCGTCCGTCTCCGGCGCCGCCGCGGCCTGGCGCAAGAACTCCTCCAGCCGCCGGCGATCCTCCTCCTCCATCTCCACGATCAACATGCCGATGCTGTACTCGCCGCCTGGCTTGGGCCGGCAGCGCGTCACCCGCGCAAGGCACGACACCTCATGCCCCGCCGCCCCCGGCGCCAGGTTCAGCCGCACCGCGCGCCCCGTCCGCAGCGGCGCCGCCGCCAGCGCCCCCAGCCCGCTCAAACTCAGGTTCTCCGTCACGATGTCCAGCGGGTCGGACGTCAGCCCCTCCACCCGCCCCGGCACATGCGCCCGAATCCGCGCGTCTCCACGGCGTTCCGCGGTCTGCGGCTCCCCCACCTGGGTCAGAACCAGCGCCACATACGGCCCCAGTTCCCGGTCCTCCACCTTCGCCGCCACCTGGTAACGGCCCTCCGGCGCGATCGTCCGCGCCACCACCGTCTGCCCCACCTCCGGAACCGCATAGCGAAGGCCGCCGCGAAAAGCGACCAGCTTCATCCGGGCGCCGTCCACCCGCGCGACATGATAGATGTCACCCTCTTCGCCGGCCCCCTCCAGCGAGAGCTGAACATCCGTCTGCGAAAAAGCTTCTGTCAGATCCAAACGCCATGATCCTCATAGACGGGCCGCGCGCTCCTGCGCCGCGGCGGTCAACGCTTGTCCGCCGGCTTCCGCGCCGGCCCGGCCTTTGAATCCGGCGGCTCCGACTCGGCCGTCGCGCCCTTCGCGGGCGCCGGCTCAAGCGCCTTCTGAATCACCTCGCGCGGCGCATCGCCTGGCGTCAGCGACAGCAGCAGCAGAATCGGCTCCTTATCCCGCTCCGGCACGCGCAGAAAGCGAACCGTATCGCCCCGCGCCACGACAATGACGCTGCCAGGCCCCACCACGCCCCGTTCGCCATTCACCTCCGCCACGCACGTGCCCGACACCACGCAGAACACCTGATCCCACTTGGGCAGCGTGTACGGCTGGATCTCGCCCCGCGTATGGATCGCGTAGGCGCGGCACCCCTGCGTCTCCGCCACCCGCTTCACGCGATAGGTCTCTTCGCCCTGGAACTTCACCGCCGCCGCCAGCCGCGCCGCCGGGATCGCGTCCGACGCCGCGTATTGGGGAAACGACGGAACGCCGCCACTCATCGCCGAGCAACCCGCCGCCGTCAGCGCCAGCGCCGCGCAGGCGCACACCCAAGCCATTCGCATCTGCCGTTGCTCCTTTATTGCGTCGTGTCCGGCGCGCCGCCGGGCGCCGCCCAATCCATCGCCGCGCCGCCGCCCAGCCGGGCCACCCGGCGCACCACGTCCTCCTGCGTCAGCCTCCGCCCCAGCGGCAAAACCACACACACCCCCGCGTCGTCCTTGCTGTCCAAGATAACATGCCGCCGGTTCGGACAAGAATACCCTCTCTCGCAGCGCGTGTGTCCCACCACCAGCACGTCGCTCTCCACTCTGCGGCAGAACTCCTCCGCCGCCTCCACCGTGTAGTCCCTCCCCCACAGCAACTCGAACACCGGTCCGCGCCGCGTGCGCGCCTCCGCCGCCTGCGACCTGAACCACTCCAGGTCCATCACGCCCATCTTCTTCAACTGCGGCGTCGAGTGGCACACGAACACACCGTTGGGCATCTTCACGCCCAGCGGCAGCGACGCCCAGAACTCGCGATACGCCGCCATCACCGCGCCAGCCGACTCGCCATACGCCTCGGCCAGCCCGGACGCGAAACGCTCATTCAGATCAAACCCATTCTTGCCAATCGCCAGGCCGCACAACTCCGCCATCTCATGGTTGCCCATGATGATGTGCGCCTGATCCGGATGCGCGACCTTCAGCCGGGCCACCATCTCCGTCAACTGCCACGATCGGCAGCCCCGTTCCGCCACGGGTTCATGCTCGTGCGTGCATTCCTGCAGCACGAGATGCCAGTCCGGCTGGTTCGACAGATCCGCCAAGCGCAGAAGTCGCTCGTAGTTGCGCTGGTTGCCGTGCAGGTCGCCAGCCACCACCGCCGTGCCTTCTGCGGGGAGCTCGATCAGGGCGCCGCGCCGCCAGCGGTCTGCCCGGCAGGCCAGCGCCGCCTCACGGACCAACCCAGCCACTCGCTCCGCGACAGAAGCGGAAAACGCCATGACCACGCCTTGCGAGAAGGACCACCGGTCAGAACCTCGCCGGCCGCGCCTCCCGCGGCGCAAACACGGCATGGGAATGCTATCACGCCCCGCAGGCGAAAATCAAACGCCACCGTGCGCCACCGCTCCTGCTCGCCCCCATGCCTCCCGTTCCCCATGCTTCCCATCAACCCCATCCGCGGTATAATGTTGGTATTACAACCGGCGTTTTTGCGCGCCGCGCTCCCTGCGCCAGGAGACACAACATGCGCCCTCTTCTGTCCGCGTTCCTCTCCTTCCTCGTAGCCGCCGCCTCCGCGGGTTGCGGCCAGGCCCAGCCTCCCGCGCCCCAGGCCCAGGCGCCCTCTGCCCCCCAGGCCGCCCCCTCCCCTGCCGCCAGCGGCGTCCAGATCGAGACGGACCAAACCGCCACGGTTAAAATCATCCTCGAAGCCGAGAACGGCAAAATCGAAGCGCCCATGGCAGTCTTCACCGACGCCACACCCCCTCCCGGCGTCAACGGCCCCAAAGGCGCCAGCGGTGGAAAGTACGCCGAAACTCCGGAACCCGTTGATGTGGACCCCGAAACCGGCAAGCGCAAGGAGAACATCGGCGGCTCCACAGCCCTCAATTTCACGGCGCCGCAGACCGGCGATTACTACATCTGGCTCCGCGTCTGGTGGCGCCACAAGTGCGCCAACTCCTTCGAAGCCGGTCTCGACGGCATGCCCGGCCTCAAGCCTGGCTCCAAGCCCCACCAGATCACGGACAACACCGTCGAATCCTGGCGCTGGCTCGCCGTCGGGCCCAACGTCTTCCAACCCGCGCCCATTCGCCTCGAAAAAGGCGAGCACACCCTCAAGATCACCACCCGCGAAGACGGCAGCGTCCTCGACCAAGCGCTTGTGGTCAACGATCCTGACTACGTCCCTTCCGGCATCGAGAAGCCTGCCCCCTGAAGCGCCGTCTTCGCCACCCGACAGGTCCACTGCACATGCCCGGTCTCATTGTCGGCCTTAACAAGTACGCCCACTCCGCCAGTTGCGCCATCGCCGACGCCAAGGGCAGAGTCCTCTTCGCTCTTGCCCGCGAACGCCTCACACGCAAAAAACACGACGGCGGCGACGTGGCCGGCCTCATGCGCCACGCCATGGACCAGATCGGCGCTTGCCTTTCCGACATCCAGCTCGTGGTCGAAACCTGCCACCTCTTCCGCGTGGACCGCTTCGAGCCCCGCCTCCCCTTCACCGTGTCCCAGCGCTACTACACCGGCCTTTGCCTCGACGAACACAACCTGCCGGTCCAGACATGCCGCGTTCGCAAGTTCGAACTGTCCCACCACCTCGCCCACGCCTGGGCCGCCTTGCTCGCCACGCCCTTCAAAGAAGGCGTCATCGTCGTCATGGACGGCATGGGCAGCGCCCGCTCAGAGATCACCAGCCTCGACCGCCCCACCTTCTTCGCCGACGGCCGCCTCCCGCGCCACCCCGCCTTTGCCGAGGTCCTGCCGCCCGCCCCGGAGACGGGCGACTGGCGCGAAGCCGAATCCGTCTACTCCTTCCAGGACCGCGACCTCAGCCTCCTTTTCAAACGCTGGACGCCTCTGCGCGGACCCAGCCTGCTCCACAACTACGGCTTCGAGGACATGGAGAGCCTCGGCGCCGTCTACTCCCGCGCCTCCAGCCACATCTTCGCGGACTGGAACGCCTGCGGCAAGGTCATGGGCCTGGCCGCCTACGGCCGCCCGCGCCCCAGCCGCCCCACCATGACCGGCCCGCTCGAAGACCTCAAGGTCCACTGGCCGAACATCGAGTCCTTCGCTCACCCCGGCGAATGGCGCCAGCCGCCGCGCAAAGAGCACCGCGACCTCGCCGCCCAAGTCCAAGCCGACCTCGAACAGATCGCCCTCGACTACCTTACCCGCCTGCGCCGCCTTTCCGGCGCCCGAAACCTCGTCCTCACCGGAGGCGTCGCGCTCAACAGCCAGCTCAACGGCCGCGTCGCCCGCGAGTGCGGCTATGACAACGTCTACGTCCCCTCCGCGCCAGGCGACGACGGCGCCGCCCTGGGCTGCGCCGCCTTTGGCCTGCACCACGTCCTGCGCAAGCCCCGCCGCGCCAAGACCTTCCTCTCTCCCTACCTGGGCGGACGCTACTCGGTCGCCGAGATGCGCCAGGCCCTGGACGACTGCCGCGGCCGCGTCACCTTCACCCGGCCCCGCGACCTGATCGGCGAAGTCGCCCAGCGCCTGGCCCGCGGCCAGGTCGTCGCGTGGTTCCAAGGCCGCAGCGAGTTCGGCCCCCGCGCCCTCGGCGCCCGCTCCATCCTGGCCCATCCTGCCAAGCCGGGGATGAAAGACCACCTCAACCTCCGCGTCAAAGGCCGCGAGCCCTTCCGCCCCTTCGCGCCCACGGTGCTCGCCGAGAGGGTCCGCGACTTCTTCGCCGACCCCACGCCCAGCCCCTACATGTCCTTCACCGTTCCCGTCCGCCCCAGCCGCGCCAAAGACATCCCCGCCGTCACCCACGCCGACCAGACCGCCCGCCTCCAAACCCTTCGCCGCGACGACAACCCCCTGTACTACGACCTCATCCGCAGGTTCGAGAAGCTCACTGGCCTGCCCATGGTCCTCAACACCTCCTACAACCTCGCCGGCGAAGCCATCGTGGAAACGCCCTCCGATGCCCTGTCCTCCTTCCTCAACACGGAGATGGACGCGCTGGCGCTCGGCCCGTTTCTCGTCACCAAACGCCCCTTTCCCCTGGACGAAAACCGGCGAACCGCGCGTTTCGCCCTGGCGCCCGACGCCCTGGTCGAGACCCTGGCCCAGGCCAATGGCGCCCTCGACCGCGCCACGGTCTATCTGCGCGGCAAAGGCCACGAAGCCACGGAGCTATCGCTCGCCATCCTGGACAACTGCGACCCGCCCGCCACGCTCGACGACTTGACCCAGCCGGTCCGCGCCCAGACCGGCGCCTCCGCTTCGCGCGTCGAAAAGGAGGTCCGGCGCCTCTTTGACTTGGGAATCCTCGTCGTGGATAATCCCCCCCGTCGCCGACCCGCCCGCTCAAGGAGAAAGCAATGATCCGTGTCGCCATCAGCGGCGCCTGCGGCCGCATGGGCAAACGCCTTGTGGAGTTCGCCTCCGCCCAGCCCGACATGCGCGTCGTGGCCGCGCTCGAAGCCCCCCATCACCCCGATCTCGGCCGCGACGCCGGAGAGGTTGCGGGTATCAAGCGTCTCAACGTTCCAATCACCGCCGATCTCCCCCAGGGCGTGGACGTGCTCATCGAGTTCACCGCCCCGGCGCCCACCGTGGCCCACGCCCAAGCCTGCGCCGCCGCCGGCGTCGCCATCGTCATCGGCACCACCGGCCTTTCCGCCGAACAGAAGGCCGCCGTCACCGCCCTCAGCGCCCGTATCCCCGTTCTCCTCGCCCCCAACATGAGCGTCGGCGTCAACGTCGCCTTCGAAGCCGCGGCCATGCTCGCCAAGACCCTCGGCCCCGGCTACGACGTCGAGATCGTCGAGATGCACCACAACAAGAAGAAGGACGCCCCCAGCGGCACTGCCCTCGGCTTCGCCGAGCGCATCGCCGGCGCCCTGGGCCGCGACTTGGCCAAGGACGCGGTCTACGGCCGCGAGGGCATCGTCGGCGAGCGCAAACCCAACGAGATCGGCATCCACGCGGTCCGCGGCGGCGACATCGTCGGCGAACACCGCGTCATCTTCGCCGCCCCCGGCGAGCGCATCGAGCTCACCCACATGGCCACCACCCGCGACGTCTTCGCCCACGGCGCCGTCCGCCTCGCCCGCATCCTGGCGGGCAAGCCCCCGGGCTCATACACAGTCAAGGACCTGCTCCTCGGCGGCAAGTAGACCCCGGCGCCCCCAATCCCTCCCCATCCGTCCGGTCCGCCAGAAACGCCCGAAGTGTCCTTCCCGCCGTTGGCGACCCGCCCCGCCCAAGAGCGCTTGATTTCGCTCGCCTCGTCGCGTATAAGATAGGCCCACAGGGAGCCGGCGGCAGGCGAAGGGCTGACAGAGGCCGGCGGAGGGAAACAACTTTCGATGGAGGCCGGGCTATGAACCTCATCTCGGCGTTGGACAGTTTCCTGCATCAAGCCTACGGCGCGTTCGCTGCGCCGCCCAGCCCCGACCAGCCGGTCAGCGGCGCGGCTTTCTACAAGAACATCATCCTCAAAGCCGTCCAGGACCCCGCCTTCCGCGCCCAGCTCATCAGCAATCCCGCCGTCACCCTCAAAGAGCACGGCATCGTCCTGCCCGAAGGCGTCAATGTCACCTTCGTCGAGAACACGAAGGACACCATCCACATCGTCATCCCGCCCTTCGTCGGCGAATAGTCCTGAGGAGGCAAGCCCATGAAGAAGAAAAATCCGCTTCGGGACATCATCGTCCGCTCGTGCTCCGACAAAGCCTTCCGCCAGGAATTTCTCCAGAACCCCGCCGGCGTGCTCCAGCGCATGGGCTTCCACCTGCCTGAGGGCAAAAAGATCAAAGTGCTGGAAAGCACCGACGAGATGACCTACGTCGTCATCCCCTCCAGCATGGAAGACCAGCCCGCCAACTGGGAACAGCAGGAACGGCCCGCCCCCGGCGAAAAGCGCCAGGTCGCCGGCCTCGCCATGGAGTGGGACGAGAACGGCCTCACTCTCAACGGCCGCATTGACAGCGCCTCGGCCAAGGGCCTCAAGGATGAAATGGACCGCGCCACCGGCAACCTGCTCGTGGACATGTCCGCCGTCACCTTCATGAGCTCCGCCGGCATCAGCGTCTTTGTCGCCACGCAAAAACGCTTGGCCCAGCGCGGCAAGGAGCTCTCTCTCTACAACGCCACCCCCGCCGTCCAGAACCTCTTCGCCCTCACCGGCCTGGACAGCATGTTCTACTTCATCAGCGATTCGGACATGTACGTCCCCTACGGCGGCTTCGGCATGTTTTGAGCCGTTCCGCCTCCCCCGCTCAACACGCAGGGCCTGCCGCGCGAACGCGCGGCAGGCCCTGTCGCTTGGCGCCCCGCGGGGGCGGGCCCGGCCGCGAGAAGACCAGGCCCCGGGGCGCAGCCCCAACCCGCCTACTCAACCGGCAGCACGACAAACCGCGAGTACTGCTCCTGCTTGATCAGCAACAGCGCCTTCTTGCTCTCCGCCGACTTCTTCAGCGCCTCGTTGAAGGCCGCCATGCTGGCCACAGGCTGGCGATTCACGCTGAGGATCAGCGCGCCCGGCCGGATCTGAGCGTTGGCCGCCGGGCTTCCCGGAGCCACCTCCGCCACCAGCACGCCCTCGCCCATCTTGTACCCGAACTGCGCGGCCAACTCCTCCGTCAGCGCCTGAACCTTCAGGCCCAGCTTCTCCGCCAGCTCCGAGCCCCCAGCCTCGCCGATGTTGTCGGGCAACGTCCCGATCTTCACCGTCACCTCAACTTCCTTGCCTTCGCGCAAGACCTTCAACTTCGCGTCCTGGCCGGGCGGGATCAGCGCCACGTTGTTGCGCAGCGTGCCAACGTCCTTCGACGGCTGCCCGTTCAGCGTCAGGATCACGTCGCCAGGCTTGAGGCCGGCCTTTTCCGCGGGCGAGTCCTTGATGATCTCCGACACCAGCACACCCTCTGTCTGCGTCAGCTTGAACTGCTCAGCCAAGTCCTTGTTCACGTCCTGAATCACCACGCCCAGAAAGCCCCGAGTCACCTTGCCGGTCTTCACGAGCTGATCCATAATCCCCTTGGCCAGGTTCATGGGGATGGCGAAGCCGATGCCCATATACCCGCCGCTGCGGCTGAAGATGGCCGTGTTGATGCCCACCACCTCGCCGTTCAGGTTCAGCAGCGGACCGCCCGAATTGCCCGGATTGATGGCCGCATCCGTTTGGATGAAGTCCTCATAATCCGCGATGCCCACCGCGCTGCGGCCCTTGGCGCTCACGACGCCCACGGTCAGCGTTGCCGTCAGACCAAACGGGTTGCCGATAGCCACCACCCACTCGCCAATCTCCAGCTTCGACGAATCCCCTTGCGCGATCGTCGGGAAGTCCTTGCCCTCCACCTTGATCACGGCCACGTCCGACTTCGGATCCGACCCTACCAGCTTCGCCTTGAGCTCCCGGCCGTCATTCATCTTCACCAGGATTTCGTCCGCCTCTCCCACCACGTGATGATTGGTCAGGATATAACCATCCGCGGTCACGATGAACCCAGACCCCTGGCCCTGCTGGCGGAACTTGCGCTGCGGCCGCTGCTGAGGCTGCTGGCGCTGCGGCGTCCGGCGGCGGAAGAACCTGTCCATGAAATCCTCGTCAAAAGGATTAAAGGGGTTGCCAAAGCCAAACGGCTCCGGCCCGAAGGACTGGGGCGAAACCTCCACACTCTTCTCGACCTTGATGAACACCACCGCGGGTGTGGCCTGCTTCGCAATCTGCGTAAAGGCCTGGCTGGTCTTGCGCAGGCTCTCCACCCCGTTCTGTTCGGCGTTTTGCTTGCCCGGCGCCGCCGCCGTGAGCACGCCCCCCAACACCAAAGCCACCCCCAGCATCAACACCAACCCTTTGTGATTCCGCGGCATCCACATAACCGGCGTCCTTTCATGCTTGAATCCTGTCCAACCCTCGCTCTCGCGCTAGCGTCATTATATACGCGGTCGCCGCTTCGGCGTTTGGGCCGATTTCTGCAACTCAATACGGCAAGTCCGCCGGTTCCCAGCAAAAATCCGGCTCCTCGAGGAAGCCCGCCGCGAAAAACTCCTTGCGCGCCGGGTCCGCCCTGCGCTTCAACGCCATCCGAACGGCCTTGCCCGCCGGGCACACGCGCGACTCCCCGTTGATCGTGACCTTCACATCCTTATCCGTCGTATTGTGGACCTCCACGCCCTGATCGACGGCGGTGAAGACCTTCAGCGTGTGCCGGCCGCCGCCAACATCCCACTGCGCCACGTCGGTCATCTTGCTCTCCGGCGTCACCACCACGCCCTCCCTGATCCATGCCACGCGCAGTTCGTTGGCCGGCAGGACGAAAAATCGCGTCATGCCACCGCGAACCCACAGCCGCGCCTGACACGGGCAGTCCGGGTCCGTGTTCAACAGATAGACCACCTGACACTCCGGCTCGCGGCTGTCATACACCGCGTAACGCACACGGTCGCTGGCCAGCAGCCGAATCTCGCCTTGTTCGCCCGCCAGCGCAACACGCAGCAGGTCCTCCGTGAAACGCGCGATGCCCTTGTCCGCTGGGTACTCCCACACCGTCACCAGAAACGCCTTGCCCTTGCCCAGCGAGTTCTCCACCAAAACCGGCTGGCTGGCCAGTTGCTCCGGCGTAATGTCGTAGAACACGTCATGCCCGCACAGCACCCGCGCTGACGTCACCTTCACTCGCGCCGGCGTGAACGCCCCCAGAAAGCGCGGGTCCGTGCACACGCGCCACCTCGGCATGCGCCACCGCGGCAGCGAAGAATCCACCGTGCACTTGATCCCTCGCACGGCCTTTTCGTCCTTGCCGAGAATCTTCACGCCGAACAGGTCGCGGAAGTCGCCCCCGCGAAACAGCTTCATCTCCGCCGCTCGGTCCGTGCGCGTGCTCAGATGCGGCAGAGACATGACCAGATGCCCGCCGGCCTGGACGTAGGCCTTGAGTTTGTCATAGATGGCCAGCGTCATCGTGTTCCAGCCCAGGAAGACCAGACACGAGTAGCTCTTCAGAACCTTCAGCGGCGCCTCGATGGGCACGGCGTCATACTGGCCATAGGGCGGATTTCCCGAAAAATCCATGTCGCCGAGAATCGTCTCCTTGGGCCAGTCGTTCTTGCGGTGGAACGTGTCCACCAACTCCCAACCGTCTTCCGCAGGACCGGCCAGCCACTTCCTGTCGTCAGTCTGGCCCCACGCGCTCGGATTCCACAACCCAGGCGCGCCGTCGTGATTGCCATGCACAACCCCAAACGTGACGCGCGGCCCGTCCAGCGGACGGCGATGGACCTTGGAAAACTGATACGCCTCGCGCAGAATGCGGCGAACGCGCAGCATCTGCGGACTGCGAAACGCGAACTTCTCCCCGTTCCTCTGATCGTAGACGAAGTGGCCCGACTCGGGCCAGATATAGCCCGCGCCGCAGATGGCCGCGTGGAACACCGCGGTCTTCCAGCGTTTGAGGTAGAGTTCGTCAAGCCTCATGCCGCCATAACACGACATGGCGATATGCGTGCCCCACGGCTTGTCATAAGCCTTCGCCGCGCCGCGAATAGCCGCGTGCATCCGGTGCGGGTCGCCAGGCATGGACTCCAGGCACAGGTTGTCAATCCCCGCCTCCGCGTGGTACTTGAACACCAGCGCCGAGTCTACGTCCAGCAGCGGTCCCCGGCCGATCTTTTCGAGTTCAAACCTGATGAATCGCTTGAGGTAGCGGATGTACTCCTTGTGCGCCTCCTCCATGGTCTCCACCGGCTTCAAATTGGCCCAGCACTGGGCGCGGCGGTTGATGAGATAGGCCCGCGGCCAATAGAGCACGCCGCCCGCCTCTCCGATCGTCATGCGGCCGTGGTAATACTCGCCCGCCGCGTCAAACACTTCCTCCAGAGCCGCCTTGGAGAAGAACTTCCGGCGCGGCATATTGCGTCCTGCCGGCCGCCCGGCGCCTTTGTCCGCCTCGCCGCGACAGAGCAGCTCACTGAAATAAAGGTGGATGCGGCGCCGCTTGCAGTAACGCGCAACAGCCAGCGCCTCCGCATGGTCCACAGGCAACAGCGTCAGCACGCACTCGCCCAGCTTCAATTTGCGGAACGCCTCCAAATACTTCACGCCAGCAGGCACGCTGGCCCCGATCCACAATGGCTGACCCATCAACGGCCTCCAGAAAAGCTGAAACCACAGAATGACCCATGCCGTTCATTCGCCCCACCCGCCGCGGGGGCGCTCCTTTCTACCACAAAACCACGGCTTGCCGTTAGTTGATTGCCAGCCCCGGCCGGAGTAACATGTCAAACGTGGCGGGGCGGGAAGCTTGGCCCATCGCGGCGCTACGCCGCGGCCAGTTCCGTTCGCCCAGCAGGTCTTTGCGATTTGTTGGCGGTGTCTCAGGAGAGGCGCCGCGCAACAAATCCGACGTCAAGGAAGCTTGGCAAGCCCGCCCCGCCACACCCTCAAACTCAGGAGCGCCGCAATGGGACTCTTCGGCTGGCTGGCCAGGCTGTTTGGCGTCGGAAAAGGCAGGCAGACACCTGCCGCCAAGCGCCGGACCGCCGTCC
>CAYYEE010000055.1:0-14701 GCA_964470775.1 uncultured Planctomycetota bacterium
AACGCCCGGCGCTGCGCCTCGCGGGGCGAACGGTCGCGGTAGTAGTCCAGCCCCGTCTCGCCCACGGCCACCACGTTAGGCTGGCGCGCCATTTCCTCCAGGCGCTTCATCACGCCGTCGTCCACGCGCGCCCCTTCGTGCGGGTGCACGCCCACCGTGGCCTTCACCATGTCGAACCGGCCGGCCAGCTCAATGGCCGTCGCCGACGTGGCCTCGTCAATGCCCACGGAGATGACGCGCTCCACTCCAACCGCGCGCGCGTTGTCCAAGACCTCGCTGACTCGCCCCAGCAGCTTGGGGTCGTCCAAGTGCGCATGAGTATCAACAAGCATGTCAAAGCCTCAGATTGGCATCGGCGTTTCCGCCGGCGCGCCACATCCCTTCCCATTCGGTCCCCTGCGCCGCGCGGCTCCCGTGACGAAGAACCGCGCCCCGCGTTGCGCGCCGCGCCTACTTCTGCTCCGGCGGCCGCTTCAGGCGTTCGGCCAGGCCGCCCGCCTTTTCCGACGCTTTGTGCACGAACAGCGCCAGCAGGTCCTTGGCGCGGTCGTAGCGGATGCGGCCCTCGCGCGCCATCTGCGCCGCGATGCGCACCGCCACCTCGCCCACGGCCCCCGCGCTCATGGCCACGTTGCGCGCGTGCAGCGCCATATGCCCCTTCTGAATCCCTTCGGTCACCAGGCTGCGCAGCGCCGCAAGATTCTGCACCAGCCCCACCGCCGCGATCACGGACGCCAGCTCGCGGCTCGACTCCACGCCCAGCAGCTTCAGCGCGATGCGCGCCACGGGGTGCGACCTGGTGGCGCCGCCCACCATGCCCACGGCCATGGGGACTTCGATCTCGCCCACCAGCTCGCCGTTGTCCATGCGCCAGCGGCTCAGAGGACGATAGCGCCCGTCGCGCGCCGCAAAGGCGTGACAGCCCGCCTCCACCGCGCGCCAATCGTTGCCCGTGGCCACGACCACCGCGTCCATGCCGTTCATGATGCCCTTGTTGTGCGTGGCCGCGCGGTAGACGTCGGCGTCCGCGAACGCCCACGCCGAAACGATGTCCCGCGCCACCAGCGCGCCGTCGCGGCCATCCTCGGCAAACGCCTCCGCCTTCAGCCGCGCCCGCGCCCGCGCCAGCCTGCGGTCGGCCAGGTTCGTCAAAATCCGCAGCGACACGCGCCCGCCCGTGAGCGCCTCGACACGAGGCGCCAAGGCCTCGGCCATGGTGTTCACCGCGTTCGCGCCCATGGCGTCGCGCGCGTCCACTTCGATGTGCACGATGACCATCGGCCCGGCCGGCGTTTCCAGCCGCCGCGCCGAGACCCGCCGCGCGCCCCCGCCCAGCCGCGCCAGCGTCTCGTCCTGGCTGTTGGCTAGCTTCAGCAGTTCGTCCTGGCGCTCCGCCACGGCCGCCACGGCCTTGTCCGGATCGGGAACGTCCAGCACCTGAATCTGGCCGATCATCACCGGCTCGTCCGCCTCAGCCATCAGGTCCCCGTGCTCGCGGATCAACTTCGCCACGTGGCTCGCCGCGGCCACCACCGACGACTCCTCCACGGCCATGGGCACGAGGTAGTCGCGGCCGTTGATGCGGAAGTTGACGGCCACGCCCAGCGGCAGGCCGAACACCCCCACCACGTTCTCCACCATCTGGTCCGCCAAGTCCGCGGTCAGACCTTCACGCCGCAGAACGAACTTCTCTTCGGTGGACAACGGCCTGAGCCTGGCCAGCGCCTCCAACCGCTCCGGCAGGGACAACTTGTAGAAACCTGGCAGCCGCGACGACCCGCGGCCCGTGCTATCGCTCATCAGACCATCCTCCCGCGCTGGCGCGCCCACTCCGCCAGTTGTCCCGTAACCACAGGTTCCAGCTTCTTGGCGTCCGCCAAACCGGCGCACCCGGTCAAGGCCAGTCCCGCCCTCAGCCCCGCCACCAGCGACTCAGCCAGCTTCACGCCCGCCTTGACGCCCCCCTTGCCCAGCGCGCGCAGGAACGGCAGCGCCACGCCGCACAAGTCAGCGCCCAGCGCCAGGCACCGGGCCATGTCCAGCCCGGTCGCGACACCACCCGACGCCACCACCTTCAGCCCCAGTCCCCGCACTTCCAGCAGACTGGCGGCTGTGGGAATGCCCCACTCTTCAAAGCCCTTCAGCTCCGGCGCCACACCGCGGCGGCGCAGGTTCTCGATCTTCACCCACGACGTGCCGCCCGCGCCTCCCACGTCCACGGTCTTCACGCCCGCGCGCTTCAGAGCCAGCGCGGCCTCGCGGCTCAGCCCGCATCCGGTTTCCTTGACGATCAGCGCCGGTCCAAGCCCGTCCGCCAGCCGTGCAAGCGCTTCCACACCGCCCGCGAAGTCCTGGTCGCCCTCCTGCTGGAAGATTTCCATAGCCGGGTTCAGGTGCACACACAGCCCATCCGCGCCAATGGAATCCATCAGTGCCCGCGCCTGGGCCACGCTCATGCGCAAGGCCTGGCACAAGCCGATGTTCCCCAACAGCACGATGTCGGGCGCCACGGGGCGCACGTCGTAAGTTTTTCTTAGGGAAGGGTTTTCGATCATTGCCCGCTGGCTGCCAAGCCCCAGGCCGATGCCCGTCTCCTGCGCCACGCGCGCTAGATCGCGATTGATCTTGCCCGCCTCAGCCGCGCCACCGGTCATGGCCCCGATCAGCAGTGGCGCGCTCATCCGCCGCCCCAGGAATCGCGTTCCCACGTCCACCTGGCCCGGCGCAAATCGCGTCGTAGCAAGGTGAAGCAGACTCACGTCCTCCAGCAACGTCGTCGTACGCGAGAACCGCACGTCCTTCTCGCGGCACAGCCGCAAGTGGTCCAGTTTCCGGCTCTCCGTAGCGTTCCGCTGTCCCATACTCTGTCCATATCTGGCCTTGCGTCGCCAGCGCGCGCTCTCAAGCCCCTGCCACGAAACATCAAACTAACACACCCCCGCGCCACGGGTCAATCGCGCGAGCGGGCAAAGCATCGGTCGAGGACCCAGACGCCGAAAAGCGAGGAGCGCGGACCAACACGTGTGTGGCAGAGTGGCGGTCGTGGACTCGATACCGGCGCAGAAACCGACACCGGCCGAAAGCGCCCCCCACGGGGACTATCGGCATCGCGGGCAGTATCGCTATCGGTCATCTTGGCCAGACCCGCGCCTCTGTGCGGATCCGCCGCCCCCAAATTGCCGCCGCTCTGTTGCGGCCCTGCCTTTCGTGGTATCCTTGCTCCCCGTTCCGTGCCGCCGCACAGACCTGCGTCTCGACCCTTCGGAGGAGAACCCCATGCGTTTTGGTATCGCCGTCCGCGACATCACCCCCCCCTTCAAAACCCCCATGTACGGCTATGGCTGCCGCCGCGACGTGTTCGACTGCGTCAACGACCCCATGACCCTGACCGCACTGCTCTTGGAGGAAGGCGGCCGCCGCGCTCTGATCGTGGCCGCCGACCTGGGCATGGCGCCCGAGGGCGAGGCATCGCGCCGGCTCATGGCCAAGCTGGGCTCCGTGGCCGGCTGCCCGGCCGAGAACGTCATCCTCAACGCCTCGCACACCCATGGCGCCGCGGCCACTCCCATGAGCGAGCCCATCTTTGACGAAATCACCAAGCCCCCCTCGTGCCGGCAGTTCGAGGACCTGCTCTGCCGCCTGGCCGAGGAGGCCGCCGCGGAGGCGGTGTCGCGTCTGGCGCCGGGCCGCATGGAGATCGCCGAAGGCCGCACCGGCTTCCCAATGAACCGCCGTCCCACGATCAACGGCAAAGTCCCCAATGCGCCCAACCCCTCCGGCCCAAGGGAAGACCGCATGAGGCTGCTTGTCGTGCGCGACAAAGACGGCGGCCTGGCCGGCGTGGGCATGATCCTTGCCTGCCACCCCGTGTCCACAGGCGCCCAGCACCGCATCACCGCCGACTACCCCGGCGCGTGGCGTGAGGAGTTCCGCCGCGCCTTTGGCCCCAAGGTCACTCCCTTCTTCCTCCAAGGCGCTGGCGCCGACACGCGGCCCCGTCACGCCGCCGAAGACGACCACTGGCGCGCCGTGCCTCACGCCGAACTGCCCGGCATGGGCCAGGAGCTGCTGGCCGAGACGCTGGCCGTCCTCACCAAGCCCGCCGCCGCCCGCCAGCTCGGGCCGTTGTCCCTGCGCGGCGCCGTGGTCGAAGCCGTTGCGCCCTGCGAGCGCCTCTACGCGCGCCGCGAGGACATCGCCCCCCTCTTGTCCCATCCCGAGTACTACATCCGCAACTACGCCGAGCTGTGCAAGCGTATCTTCGACGCGGGCAAGGCCCTGCCAGACACGGTCACCTTCCACGTCCAGACCCTGTGGCTCGATTCCGGCCTCGCCCTCATCGGCCTCGACGCCGAGCCCCTGTGCGGACTGGGCCGCATTGTGGAATCCGCCGTGGCCCCGCGACAAGGCATCCTGCTCGGCTACACCGGCGGCTGCATCTGCTACACCCCCGACACCGCCGAAATGGCCCGCGGCGGTTACGAGTCCGAAAGCTTCTACTTCGGCCCTTGGACCGGGCCCCTCAAGCCCGGCCTCGAGCACCTGTTCGGCAAGGCGGTACTGAAATAGGCGCCTGGAAACCGTAAACGTCCATCCCGTGCATGGGGCCCAAAGGGTCCCAGCCGTTGGGTGCGCCAGCCTGTCCTCGTGCGGTCCAAGCCCCGCCTACAGCCGCGTCCATGCCCGGTTCGCCTCCAGCAACTCCCCGGCCATGGCTCGCACCTCGTGCGGCTTCAGGTGACTGCACTGCGGATCGCGCAGCAGCGCCTGGATGGCCAGCTCCCGATCCCCTTTCAGCGCCGCGTCAACCGTCCATTTCTGGCACACCGCGCCCGGACGCATCACCTCCAGGAGTGGTTCAGGAACCGAGGCCGCCTGCACAGGCCGCACGCCCATGCCGTCCACCACACCCATCGTCTCCACGCACGCGCCCAGCGGCAACCCAGCGATCTGCCCCACGTTCAGCGTGTTCACCGCGTCAACGAACGGCTTGTTTTTCAAATAAGCGCGAATCATCTCCGCCCCGGTTTCGCGGCTGCGCTTGGGCTTGCGCGGGTTGTCTTCGCGGCGCGCCTCGCACGCCCGGTCCTCCGCGATCCATTGCCGCAGCCCCTCATCGCGCCCCGCCAACATGCGCCGGCGATGCTCGATGCTGGTCCGCTTGATGCGGCAATACTCGATGGTGTCGCACTGCCCCTTGTTGGTATCCATGAGAAAGCGGCCGGGCTGGCCGCAGAGCGCGAACGACACGAACTCGCTGATGTGCCGGTCCGCCGGATAGGGCAGATAGCCAAACGCCTCGAACATCTCCGCGCACAGATCATGCCCGGTCCACAGGTTGATCTCATCCTTGCTCTTCCGCGGCAGCAGGTCGCGGATAGACCCGCCTCCGATCCGCTCGCGCAGCAGCCTGTATCCGTCTTCTCTGCCGACCTTGAAGTCCACAACCCACGTAAAGTGGTTCATACCCGCGATAGAAACTGAAATCTGGCTCCAGTCGCTCAGGCCGAACATCTTCTGAATCACATCCTTGGTCTCGAAATAGGCATGGCACAGCCCCACCACCGGGTTGCCGCAGCACAGTTGCAGCGTGGCGGTCAACGCGGCCATGGGGTTGGTGTAGTTGGCGATGATCGCTTTGGGACAGATCGTCTGAAAGTCCTCCGCGAACTGGCGGAAGACCGGGATGTTCCGCAACGCCCGCGACCACCCGCCCGGACCGGCCGTGTCGCCCACCGTGGCGAAGATGCCATACTTCTCCGGGATCGCGATGTCGTAAGACATGGCGTCCAGCCCGCCCGTGGATATCGTCACGATCACCGCGTCCGCGCCCTTCAGCGCCTCGCGACGGTCCGCGAATGGGATGAAGCGATGGCCGCATGGGAAGTGGCGTTGCGCCGTATTGCCCCACTCCGCGCACAAGGCGCTCGCCTCGGGATTGATGTCCACCAACCGCACTTCCAGCGGTTCGTCAAACACGCTCATCAAGTCCGTCGCCAGCGTGGGCGTCCAGCCCGTGCTCGCGCCGATAACGCAGATCGTCGTCATGGCAGACCGCACCGTCCCTTCCTTCAGAAGTTGCGCAGAGCCGGCAAGCGCCGCGCCACCGCCCGCGCCTGCTCCAAGCTGTCGCAGTTGACAATCACATAGAACCGGCCTCGCGCCCACTGCTCAGCGCTCGCCAGGAACTCCGCGCCCGTGGAGATGAAGCTGACCGGCACACGCCACGACGCGCGGATAACGTCTTCGCTCAACCCTTGGGCCAAGTGCGCGGTGTTGGGGTCGCGATTCAGAAACTGCAGCGACAACTTGCGACACTCCGCCCACGTGGGAATCTGGTGAACTCCCAACTCATGGTGATGCAGAAACGCGCCGCCCCACGCCTCCACGATGCGCTGCGTGTAAGGCAAGCCCCACGTGGCCAGCGCGCCGGGGCTGCAAAGGTCGCCCGCATCGCACGACAGGTAGTCGCCTGGCGTCCATGCCCCGCCCACCACGCAACCCTCAAACCCGAAGCCGCGCATATAGTTCGCGCGGAGGTCCTTTTCCAGCGCCAGCAGCGCGTCCACGGCAAGGCCCAGCAGATGGCGAAGCTCCTCCGGGTTGTCATGGAAGTCCGTGAAAAGGTCATTGCCGCGCCACTGATTGCACAGGTCAAGCGGGTCGAAGTGCGTGAACGGCGCCAAGCCGAAGCTGCCGTCCCAAGCCTCCACATACACCCGCAGCATGTCCGCCATGCCGCGATACCAAGGATTATCAGGGTCAAAACCAATCCGGGAAATGTCTCGCGACCAGTCGCGGATGGGCGGGTCCAGGTAGTTCGTGGTCGCCTCGGATCGCACGACCGCGTCTTTGACGAACGCCGCGCCGATGGCGCCCGTGCCGGCCAGGTTCTGCAGGCCGGGAATGCCGTCGTCATCCAGGCGCGGCGCAGCCGCCCACGCCGCGCGGCACGCGTCGAGACACGCGCTGGCATAGGCGCGGCGCGACGCCGCGCTGGCCCAGTCTATCTGGTCAAGCGGGAACGGCGCCGGGGCGGACGGCTGCTTCGCCGGCGCCATCACCAACGCCATGACCCCGCGGGATTCATCCCGGTAGAAACGTTTGAACCTGTCTATCCGCTCCTGATTGCGCCGAAGCGCCTCGTGGTCCACCCGCGCCAACGACTGTCCGTTACCCATGCCTGCCTCACATTGCCAGCCAGTGCGGCGCCGAGAAGGTCCTGATGCGCATCGCGACTGTTTCGTTGGCCACAACGCGCTGACCCGCCGACGTCACCAACACAAGCGGACGCTCGCCGCGATGCGACAGGGACAAAGCCACGCCCTCCCCCTCCCGGACAAGGACGACGTCCACGGCGTGGGCGCCAAAGCGCACGTCAGTCAACGCGATCCGGCCGGGCCCGCCGGGAAGAGGGTTGACGATCAGCGTGTCCCGCGCGGCATAGGGCTGCAGACCCGCCACGCGCCGCAACAGCATGTCGGCGAACAAGCCGCCCCAGATGTAATTGAACGTGTTGTGCGTCAAGTAAGGATAGCCAGTGCGCGGATGGTAACTCTCCGTCAGCCAAGGCTCTCCCGTGGCCATGCACATGCGCAGACTGCGCGCAACCAGTTCCGACGCGACATCGTAGCGCCCGGCCAGGCACAGCCCCTCCGCGATCAGCCAGTTCACTGGCGGCCACACGCGCCCATTCCAGTAGCTGAAGTACTCGTCCGTGTCGTTGTAGTCCGGGTCCGCCAGGTCCAGCGTAGTCACGGGATACTCTGTCCAGAACAGCCGCGGATCCGTCAGATTCGCCGTCATCCGGTCCACCTGCCGCTCGTCACACAGGCCGGAGATCAACGGAATGACACCGCCAGGCGTACGCGTAGGGATTTCACCGTGGCCGGCCTCAAAACGATCCATAAACAGGCCCGCGGCTTCGCTCCACATCCCCATCACCCCCGCGGCCGTGGCCTCTGCCCTTGCCTCGAAGGCTTCGGCGGCCTCGGGCCGGCCCAGCTCCCGCGCCATGCGCGCCATGAGCTTGCGGCCAAGATACACGTAAGTGTTGAAATCAGGCGACTGGATGAACCGCTTGTCGCGCATCATCGGCGACTCCGATTGCACCAGATGCGGCCCCTGGATGTAGCGCTTGCAGTTGTCCCATCCGCTCTCGCCAGGGACTTGCAGGTTCACAAGCTGCTCTCCGTTGGAGTCGCGGTTTTCCATCATCCATGCGTCGAAGCGATCCAGCCCCGGCAGCGAATCCGCCAGAAGCGCCTTGTCCCCGGTCTTCAAGTACACGTCCCACACCGCCATCGGCAGGATGAACGGCTGAATGATCCGCCACGGCCCATAGTTGAAGCTGTCGCGGCAGAGAGAGAACGGCAGCCGGCCCTCCTCGTCCTGCGCCTCCAGCGTTGTCCGCAAAGAGCTTTCCGGAATCGGCAGCCCATGCGTCCACTTCGACACCATGGCGCCGAACGCGCTGTCCCAGAACCACTGCGCCAGCAGCCGGAACTTGCCCGTGGACTCGAATGGCCGTTTGAAGAAGCCTGCGCCGATGTCGTAGACGTTGCTGGCCACGACGTACATGGTGAAGTAGTAGAGCTTCACGAGCGCCGGGTCGTCGCACTCAAACCCGGGAACCCGGCTTCCGAAGTACTCGAGCCAGAAAGCCCGCCTCTTCTCAAACAGCGAGTCCGGCTCCGCAAGCGCGGCGCGGTAACGCCGCCACGCCTCAGCCTCGGTCTCGGCAGCGGCCACGACCAAAGCCACCCGCCGCCGCTCCACGTGCGGGCCAGCCAAACGCTCGTCCAACTCCACCGCAAACTCTAGCGCATACTTGCGGTCTTCCAGACTCGGCCGCGCGGGAGCATCAAACCCGATGATCTTGAAGATACGGCTTTCCTCAATGCCAGGCCAGTCCCTGCACGCGTCTGGAACGGCGGCCACCTCCTCAACCACGATTGCGCCGTTCTGAACTCGGGCCCTCGCCCCTTTGCGCGCAACACCCTCCAGCCGGACCGCCAGGCTCAGCGGGCTTTCAGCGTGGAATTCGATCATCGAGACGAACGTATCGTCCCAGACCGTCTTGCGCTCCTCCACGTAGCAGCCCGAGTGCGAACGATACCTGGTCTCCACGGCATCCGGCCGCCAGAAGTGGTAGACCTGCTGCAAAAGGTTGACGCGCAACGCCGGGTCCAGAACCTGCACGAACGCCGTCATGTCGTCGAGCGGCGCGCCGGGGTCGAAGGACGCTTTGCGCCCATCCCAAAAGTTGATGCTGCCACCTCCGAGAGTGGAGGAGTAGGAGGTCATCTGGTTGCCCGTGATCTCGTAGAAGTCACTCCGCTGCAGCAGCCGCAGCACGTCTTCTGGCTTGATGCTCACTGCGTCTCCTCCAGCAACGCATAGCGGCCAGGTCCCAGCCTAACCGTTGCGCCGGCGGCGAACTTCTCCCCGGTGATCGCGTCCACCATCGCCGGCGCCAGCTTCACCTCGCGCGCGTTCTCCACGTCCGTGTTGCTCAGCAGATGCACAGGCTTGCCCTGGCGCGAATACAGGAAGCTCTTGACGCAAGCCACGCCAGTGTCCATGTTGCGGCGGGGCGCCCTGGCCATCGCCTTCGCCCGGAGCTCGTCCACGCTCAAACCCGCTCGAATCACCCGGACCGCGGGCAGCGTCTTCCACCCGGCGATAGGGCGGCCGTCCGGCGTCTCGGGGTCGCCATCGAACATCGCCACCAGCGTGCCGCCTCGATCCACAAACGCCTTAAGCCGCTCGAATTCCTGCTCCGACAGCGTCGGCCGCGCGCAGCAATAGATGACGACTTCCTTTGGCGGCAGGTTGAGCAGGTTCGTCACCGTGAAATCCACGTTGGCCTCGAACAGCGCGTTCCTCAGCGCCGCCCACCGGTCCGCCTCAGCCGTATTGAGATCCGCAAGGTCATTGAACGAAATGGACTGCGGCAGCCACACGCGCACCGCTGGCGCACGCGTCAGCCCTGAAGTGGCGTGAACCAGCCGGGAAACAATGAACACCGCCTTCATCCAGTCCTTCGCGTTGGGCCCGCGTATGGCCGGCGCAAACCCGAACGCGTTCACGCCGTCGCAAAGCGCGCTGATCCCAGCCGTGTTGAGCGGCACGACGCTCACAGGCGTCTCGTTGTGATAGACCCACAACTCCGTCGTAGCGATGGACCGCCCCCCGGCCTCGTTCGCCAGCCGAAGGACCTCCGCCTCCATCTTGGCCTGCGCCGGGCTCAGATACAGCCACCCCGTGGCCACCATCCCGCGCTGAGCGGCCGAAGGCGGCCAGTAGCAGTGGTGGTTCAGAAGCTCTGGCCCCACGCGTCCGTTGCCAGGCGCCACCAGCGTCCTGGCCAGCGGCGTGTCTTTCACTACAGCCGCCACGAACATGAACGGCGTTTCCAGACGGTAACGGTAGAAGTGGTAGAAGTCCATGGTGCGGCCGCGCTCCGGGATAGGCCCGGTGGCCAAGTCCTTCAACCCTTGCGCCGCGGCCCAGGCGTTAAACGCCGCTTTGTTGCACTCGCTGTAGTCGCCGTATCGGCCGCCAGCGAACCACTGCCCCCGTGGTTCGTCCACCATGTAGATCATCGCCCCTTCCCAGCAGTCGCCCAGCCGCTTCTGATTGTGCTCGCGGTACGCGGCGATGGCCCTGGGACCGGCGTTGGACCACGGCCCGTCCTTGTCTGTCTTTTTCCCCTCGCGGTCGCACAAAACGTTCGGCTCGGGTGAGAACTTCTCCATGCCCCAGAACCCCTCGCCTGACCCGTGCACCCCAAAGGCCAATCCATTCTTCGGGAACTCGCGAGCCACCACCGCGTCGCCCCCGATGAACACGTCCACCCCCATTTCCTTGAGCACGCGGCAGACCCCTTCCATCGTGACTCCGTTGCCGGCCAGCGGGTCCAGCCTCGCCCACGCGTCGCCGCCGCCCGCGCCCGACACGTAAAACGGCCGCCAGCCTGCCTGCGCCTTGAACCCCTCGAACCTCTTCCCCAGCGCGTCCACGTCAAAACCCTCGGCCTTCAGCTCAGCCTTGGCTTTCTCCCACACCGCCACGTAATCCGCCTGCCATACCTTCCAGTTGCGCAGGTAATCCTCCTTGCCTGGCTTGCGCGACGGCAACTCCATCTTGGCCGGGGTCCTGTCCGCCCCCGGCGCGAGGGGATCGGCCGTCACGGACATGACGGTCGAGTACTTCTGAACGCTGTCCGCTCGGAACCGCAGCGCGATGCGGCCGTCCGGCGCGTCAACGGCAAAGCTGAAAATCTTCACCGTGCCGTCCGTCAACTCGTTCGACGCCACCTGGACGCCATTGGCCCACAGGCTGTTGCCCGGCCGGTCCTCGCCTGGCGACAGGTCGCCGATGACAGCGCTCACCCGGTAAGACCCGGGCTCCACCTTGAACTCAAAGATGTTCTCCTCAATGGTGAGAACGCCGTCGGAGTAAAGCATGTACTCCAACGAACTGCGATCATGAAAGAACGGATTGGTGGGTACGCCGCGAAAGACCAGCCGCTTGCCGGGTTTGCGCCAGCCATAGGCGGGGCTCTGCTCCAGCGTCGTCTCCTTGGTGACCAGCGTGTAGCCCGGCGCAAGCGGAGTGTCCGGCCCGCCCATGTCGAAGCGATACACCGCCGCCTGGGCGGCCGCGCAAACCCACAGCGCGGACAGAGCGGTCCAAAACCTCATAACGCCCTCCATTCTTGCCTCGCCCCCTACCGCGTGATGATCCGCCGAGCCTCGGCCAGGTCGGCCTGCGTCAACGGGAACCGGACCGGCGCGTCGCGGTGTTCCGACAGCGCCGTGCCCACCACCATCTCCGTGGCTTTGCGCACGTTCTCGTAGTGCCAGTCCATGTCCAGGTCTTCGTCAATCTCCCGCATGAACTGCTCCATCTGCGGCCCCACGGGCTTGATGGAGCAAGGCGTGTGGATCGTTTCGTTACGCGCCTCGCAACGCCGCCAGATGTGGATGATATCCTCCTCGGAACCGCGGATCGGGCGGTCATGAGAGCCCGCGTACTCGAACAGTATTCTCCCCTTGTCGCCCATCATCCACATGTGGATGAAGCACTCCGTGTTGCGCGAAAAGCAATCCTCCAAGGTCAGCGTCGAGCCGTCCTTCATCCAGAACACCGAATGACAGAAATTGTTCGCTGGCGCGTCAGGCTCCAGCTTCTGCCCCGCCGACACCACGCGCTCCGCGTCCGCGCCGCTGAACCAGCGGACAAGGTCGCACTTGTGGATGCCGCAGTCCATGTTCGGCGTTACACCGCCCGCCAGCAGCTTGCGGTGATACTGCCACCCCGCGTCCACCGCGCTCATGCCGCCGCGCTGGTGGTGCATGAAGCTGTAGACCTGGGGCTTGCCGATCGTGTCCCGGCCGATGATCTCCACCAGCTCGAGGAACATCGGCCGGAACCGCTCCATCATGCCAACGCGCAGCTTCAGTCTCCGCGCGTTGGCCATCTGGAAGATCTCGTCGCACTCCTCCAGGTAGATGCTCAGCGGCTTCTCGGCCAGGACATGCTTGCCCGCGTCAAAGCAGTCCTTGATGATGTCGCGGCGCCGGGCCCAGTGCGTACAGAGCAGCACGATGTCGAAGTCATCCCTGACCAATTCCGCCCGATAGTCCGTGCCCACGCGCTCAAAGCCGTAATTGCGCTGGAACGTCCGCGCCCGTTCGATATCCACATCCACGGCTGCTACCAGGCGGGGATTGCCCATCTTCGCCAAGGCCGCGCAATGCACGTTGCCCATGGCGCCGCAGCCGACAATGGCAACACCGTGCCCGCTCATGTTTGATCCCTTGCTCAAGATAACCTCAGACGCCCCTATTTCGCGGCTGTCTCTTCCACCATGAACTCGCCATACCAGATGGCGCCCTTGCCGCCGGCCCGTTGCACATGCAAACGCAACTGCGCGCCCGGTTCAATGTCCTTCTTGGGCGCCACAGGCACGCTCAACGTGGTCCACTCGCCTGCCTTGGACGCGGCGCCAAAGCCGATCAGCATCTGGCTGTCGAACTTCTTCTCGTCATTGTCATACCAGCTCAGGAACGCCAGCGGCCCGGCCCCATCCAAGTCTGCGGTCTTGAACGTAACCTTCACGGCGTAGGTCTTACCGCCTTGCAGCTTGAAGCTCCTTGTGGCCACACCCACCTGCTCCGAGACTTCGCTCGCGGTCACTTGCAGCTTCTGCGACTTGGCGCCCTCCTTGACGCCCGAGTCCAGCGAGCAAACCACGGTGATCTTGGGATTGCCCACCAGCGTCAACCCGTCCGCCACGCCATCGCCGTCCTGGTCGCTGTCAAAGCGCTGCGCGAACACAACCTTCGCCTCCGGCGCCTGCTTAGCCTCCTCAGCCCAGACCCCAGCCGACATCACAAGGGACACCGCCACCACGACCGCCGTTGTCACGCTCAGCCTCATCCGATTTCTCCTCAATGCTCAATCACCGCTCACGGCGCGCCCGCGTCCTGGCCGCCAAACACGTCGAAATCATGCCACACCGGGAAGTGAAGACCGGACACATGGGTCGACTGCACGCCGCGATTCATGATCGGGCTGCCCTCGATCGTGCCGAAATGATTATTGGCCAGGACAAAACCCCCGCCATCGTAGCCGTTGCTGTCACCGACGTACACCCGGTTCCAGTCAGCGCGTCCCTGCAAGTGGAAAGCGATTCCCATCTGCGGATCGCCGTACAGCGCCGCGTGCCCGTCGCCATAGAGCACGTTGTATGCGGTCTGGTGCGCCTTGACGCCATAACCGACGATCGTGCGGCTGTTGTTGATATCCGTGCTCTGCAAGGCGCCCACATACGTGCCGTTCGCGTCATAGGCCGTCCCCTTGCTGAACGTGTCCGAGCAGATGGCCCGGCCGTTCAACTCCTTCACGGTGCGGAAGAACGGCTGGCCAAGGCGCATGTTCACTGCTGGCCTGACGCCCGGGATGGGGAACGTGTTCTGCTCGCGAGTGTGCCACGTCCATGCCCAGTTGTAAGTCCCCACGTTCAACGGCACGTTGCGGTAGGCGTAGTGCGAAAAGGCCGCCCGGCAGTAAGCGCCGGCGTACTGGTTGATGAAGGGCAGACTGTTGTAGTTGCCCCGGAGGAACGCCTCAGCGCCGTCGCCGCCGATGGACCGGAGGTGGCTGGCGCGAATCAGGCCCTGGTATCCAGGCAGCGCCGCGTCGCCAGGCATGTTGTCGGAACTCGAACAGAAGAAGACCTTAGCGTCAGGCATGTAGCCGCCGGTGAGCAGCATCCCGAGCCCTACGGGCGACATGTTCAGGCTGCCCGCGTTCCACGAAGGATTGGTCATCTTGATGGCATAGCCGATGCATCGGAACATGGACGTCGTGGCGATCATGCGCAGATGGTCATTGGGGGCTGTGGGGCCGCCGCCGTCGCATCGAACGGCCACGTCTCCCGACTTCCCCGAAAACATCATGCCGCAGCTGGTCACAGGCGAACACGTAAAGCCGCCCGTGTCGCCGGACGCTTTGTGCAGCGCGTTGGGCGAAGCGGCGCCGCCCGCGCACCCGGCCACGCACCAGTCCAGGTCCGGCCCGAACCACCCCGGCCAGCTTGGCAGATAACCGCCGTAGTCGCCGGTATAGCTCTCCAGAGACCTGGCCATCTGCCCCAGATTGCTCAAACACGAGGCCCGCCGCGCCTTCT
>CAYYEE010000056.1:0-14697 GCA_964470775.1 uncultured Planctomycetota bacterium
GTGGAGTGGCTGGCGCGACGGCTGGCGGACATGGGCCGGCGGCCGGCGGTGTTGAGCCGCGGCTATCGCGCCGATGGCCCCGGCCGGGTGAACGACGAAGTCATGGCGTTGGCGGCGAACTGCCCCGGGTTGATTCAGGTCCCGGACCCGGACCGGGCGCGCGGCGGCCGGCGCGCGCTGGATGAGATGGGCGCGGACACGCTGGTGATGGACGACGGCTTTCAGCACCGCCGTCTGGCGCGGGACTTGGACGTGGCGCTGGTGGACGCGCTGGACCCCTGGGGCGGCGGCGCGCTGCTGCCGGCCGGGGCGCTGCGCGAGCCGCGCAGTTCGCTGCGGCGGGCGGACGTGGTGGTGTTGACCCGGTGCAACCTGGCGCCGGCCGAGGCGGTGGCGAAGCTGGCCCAGGACGTGGCGCGCCTGGCGCCGGGCTGCCGGGTGGCGCGGGCGGGTTACGAGGCGGAGAGTCTGGCGCCGGCGGCCGGGGGCGAGGCGCGGCCGGCGGAGTGGTTGCGCGGCCGGGCGGTGTTCGCCTTTTGCGGGGTGGGCGCGCCCGAAGGGTTCTGGGCCATGCTGGAGCGCCTGGGGCCGTCGCGCCTGGCCGGCGTGGCGCTGGAAGACCACGCGGCCTATCCGCCCGCGCGGCTGGCGGCCTTGGCCGCGGAGGCGCAAGCCAGCGGCGCGGAGGTGGTCGTCATGACGCAGAAGGACGCGGTGAAGATCGGGGCGGCGTGGCCTGGGCCGGCGCCGGCGCTGGTTTTGCGGGCGCGGATGACGATATTGGATGGAGAGGCGGAGCTGTTGGAGAGGATCGGCCGCGCGCTGCGGCGCGGCGCTGCGTGAGAAAGGGCAAAGGCTTGTCCGACAAGCTGGCGAAGATTGTGGAGGGGCTGGGCGCGCCCCGGGCGCTGGTGGTGGGCGATATGATCCTGGACCGCTATGTCTGGGGCAACGCGAACCGCATCAGCCAGGAGGCGCCGATTCCCGTGCTGTCCGTGGTCCGCAAGGAGTGGCGGCCGGGCGGGGCGGCCAACGTGGCCAACGCCCTGGCGGCGCTGGGCGCGCGCGTCACCGTGTGCGGCGTGGCCGGCCGCGACGACGACGGCGAGCTGCTGGCCGAAAACCTGCGCCAGTTGACCCAGGGCCGGGCCAAGCTGCTGGTGGACAAGGGCCGGCCCACCACGGTGAAGACGCGCTTCGTGGGCTGCGTGCAGAGCGCGGGCCGCGCCGCGCACCACGTGCTGCGCGTGGACGAAGAGGTGAGCGACCCCATCCCCCGCGCCGTGGAAGACGAGGCGCTGGAGTATCTGGCGCGGGTGATGAAGGATCAGGACTGCGTCATCTGCGAGGACTACAACAAGGGAATGCTGACCGAGCGGTTGCTGGCGGAGCTGATCAAACTGGCCAAGTTCATGGGCCTGCCGGTCATCGTGGACCCCACCGTGTCGCGGCCGTTCGGCATCTACTCGGGCGCGGCGGTGCTGGTGCCCAACCGCTACGAGGCGGGCCAGGCCGCGCGGATGAAGATCGTGGACGAGGCGTCGGCCCGGGCCGCGGCCGTGAAGCTCTCGGCCGAGCTGGCGTTGTCGGCGTGTTTGATCAAGCTGGACCGCGACGGGCTGTTCCTTTACGAAGGCAAGGACAAGGGGATGCTGATCCCCACGGAGCCGCGCGACGTGTATGACGTCACCGGCGCGGGAGACATCGTGACCGCGGTGGTGGGGGCGATGGTGGCGGAGGGCGTGGCGCTGGAGCAGGCCGCGCGCATCGCCAACGTGGCCGCGGGCATCGAGGTGCAGCGGTTCGGGTGCGCGCCGGTCTATCGCGACGAGATTCTGCGCGAGTTGCGCTCGCGCGATCAGAGCCTGCTGCGCAAGTTGTTCACGCCCGAGCAGCTCGCGCCCATTCTGGCCGAGCGCCGGCGGCGGGGCGAGAAGGTGGCGTTCACCAATGGGTGCTTCGACCTGTTGCATCAGGGGCACATCGAGCTGATCAAGTTCTCGCGCCGGCAGGGCGACCTTCTGGTCGTGGGCATGAACAGCGACCGCTCGGTCCGCGCCCTGAAAGGGCCCAACCGGCCCATCCTGGGCCAGAACGAGCGCGCCGGCATCCTGGCCGCGCTGGCCGAGGTGGATTACATCGTGGTGTTCGACACGCCGGAGGTGACGCCGCTGGTGGCGGCCATCAAGCCCGACGTGCTGGTCAAAGGCGGCGACTACCGGCCGGACCAGGTGGTGGGGCATGACCTGGTGGAAAGCTACGGCGGCAAGGTGGTGCTGGCGCCGCTGGTCGAGGGCATGAGCACCACGAACATCGTGGCGCGCGTGCTGGAGAAGTACGGGCGTGAGAACGGCGAAGCGGGCGGGTCTGAAGGAAAGGGCGCGAAGTGAACGAGATTGAACGGCAGTTCCGGGAAAGCATCGCCGTGAAGGAGAAGCTGCTGGCGCAGGGCGGAGCGGAGACGCTGGGCCGCATGGCCGAAGCGCTGACCGCGGCGTTCAAGGCGGGGCGGGCCTTCTACCTCTTCGGCAACGGCGGGTCGGCCGCGGACTGCCAGCACATCGCGGGCGAGTTCGTGGGCCGGTTCATGAAGGAGCGCCGCGCGCTGCCGTGCGTGGCGTTCACCACGGATACGAGCGTGCTGACGGCCATCGGCAACGATTACGGCTATGACACGATCTTCGAGCGCCAGGTGGAGGCGCTGGTTCGCCGGGGCGACGTGGTGTTGGGCGTCAGCACGAGCGGCAACTCGAAGAACGTGAACCGGGCCATCCTCAAGGCCAAGGCCCAGGGCGCGCTGGCGCTGGCGTTTTCGGGCCGGGACGGCGGCGAGCTGGCGCGGCTGGCGGACATCTGCCTGGTGGCGCCCGCGCAGACGTCGGCGAGGATTCAGGAGACGCACATCATGGCCGCGCATATTCTCTGCGACCTGGTGGAGCGGGGGGTGTTTCCCGATGCCTAGCGGCCCGCTGAAAAAGACACCGCGTCGGCGGGGACATGTAGCGGAAGCCCGCCAAGGGCGGGACCGCAACGTGTCTCCGGAACAGACGCGACATTTTCAACAGGCTGCCAGGCCAGCGGCTTTTCTGGACCGCGACGGGACGATCAACGTGGAGGTGAACTACCTGCGCCGCGTGGAAGACCTGGCGTTGGAGCCTGGCGCGGCCGCGGCGGTGCGGCGGTTGAACGAGGCGGGATTGCTGGTGATCGTGGCGTCGAACCAGTCGGCCCTGGCGCGGGGGATGCTGTCCGAGGAGGGGCTGGCGGAGATCGAGCGGCGGATGGAGGCGTTGCTGGCGGCGGAAGGCGCGCGGGTGGACGAATGGTACTACTGCCCGCATCTGCCGGACGCGGCGGTGGAGGCGTTCCGCAAGGCGTGCGATTGCCGCAAGCCGGCGCCGGGCATGTTGCTGCGGGCGGCCGAGGAGCTCGGCGTGGACCTGGGCGCGTCGGTGATGATCGGCGACTCGGAGCGCGACGTGGAGGCGGGCCGGGCCGTGGGCGCGGCCACGGTGCGCGTGTGCCACGGCCGGCCTCCGGCGCAGACCGCGGCGGACTTCGTGGCCGACGATCTGGCCGGCGCGGTGGAGTGGTGGCTGGGACGGCGTTGACCGAGCGCGGCGGAAGGTCCGGCGCGCCTGATGGCTCTGGCGCGCCGAAGACAGGGGTTTGGAGGACTTGGCGATGGATGAGGCCAAAGAGGCCGTGGCGAGGCTTTGCCGCGAACAACGGGTGGGGGTTCTCTGCACGCAGCGCGGCGGCCTGGTCCACGCTAGCCTGGTGTGTCTTGTCGCCACGGACGACCTGAAGAGCATAATCTTCGCGACGCCCAAGAACACGCGCAAGTACGAGAACATGCTGCGCGACAGCCGCGTCACCGTGATGGTTCACGACGTCGCGGACAAGGAGGGGCGGTTGTGCGGCGCCGCCGCGGCCATGGCCGCGGGCCGGGCCGCCGAGGTCCGGGGCGAGGAGCGAGCCGCCTTGGCCCCGCTGTTTCTGGAAAAACACGCCTGCCTCAAGGATTTCGTGGAGTCGCCCGACAGCGCGCTGATGCGGATCGCCGTGGATGCGTACCGCGTGGCGCTGAACGTCAGGGATGTGGTGGAGTTTCGGCCTGGCGCCTGAGCAAGCGCCTGGCCCGGCCTTGGCGCCGGGGAGCCGACGCGATGATCCAGCCCGAGCGCATCCGCATCCTGAACGCCAGGCCCCGCCGGCGCGGCGCCTACACGCTGTACTGGATGCAGCAGGCGCAGCGGGCGGAGTGGAACCACGCGCTGGAGTTCGCGGCCGAGGAGGCCAACCGGCTGCGCCAGCCGCTGGTGGCGTGTTTCGGCCTGACAGACGCCTTTCCCGAGGCGAACCTGCGGCATCTGGCGTTCATGATCGAGGGGCTGGCCGGGACGGCGCGGGCGTTGCGGCGGCGGGGCGTGGCGCTGGTGATCGAGCTCGGCTCGCCCGAGACCGCGGCGATTCGCCTGGCGGAGCAAGCGTCGCTGGTGGTGGCGGACCGGGGCTATCTGCGCTGCCAGCGCCAGTGGCGCGAGCGGCTGGCCCGGGCCGCGCCATGCCAGGTGATCCAGGTGGAGACGGACGTGGTCGTGCCCATCGAGGCCGTCTCCGGCAAGGAAGAATACGCGGCGGCCACGCTGCGTCCCCGGCTGCGCAAGGTTCTGGACCGGTTCCTCGTTCCGCTGGCGGAGACGCCGCTGGTCAAGGACTCGCTGGGGCTGCGATTGGGCGGCGAGCAGGCGGACAAGCTGCCCGCGCTTCTGGACACGATGCGCGTTGACCGGAGCGTGGCGCCGTCGGCGCGGTTCCACGGCGGCGCGGACGAGGCGCGGCGCTGGCTGGCGCGGTTCATCGAGGAAAAGCTGGACGCCTACGCGGATCAGCATGGCGACCCGGGCGCGGACGTGGAGTCGGGCCTGAGCCCGTATCTGCACTTCGGCCAGATCTCGCCGCTGGAGGTGGCGCTGGCCGTGAAGGGCGCGCGGCGGCGCAAAGCGGCGTCGAAGGACGCGTTCCTGGAGGAGTTGATCGTCCGGCGCGAGCTGAGCGCGAACTTCGTCTGCTTCAACGCCAGCTATGACACGTATGACGGCCTCCCCGAGTGGGCCCGGCGCACGCTGGAGGAGCACGCGGGCGACGAGCGCGAGTACGTCTACGGCGCGGCGGAGCTGGAGCAGGCGCGGACGCATGACCCCTATTGGAACGCGGCGCAGCGCGAGATGACGGCCACGGGCAAGATGCAGAACTACATGCGGATGTATTGGGGCAAGAAGATTCTGGAGTGGTCGGCCTCGCCGCAAGAGGCGTTCGCCACCGCGCTGGCGCTGAACAACAAGTACGAGCTGGACGGCCGCGACCCCAACGCCTTCGCGGGCGTGGCGTGGTGTTTCGGCAAGCACGACCGGCCTTGGACCGAGCGCAAGGTCTTTGGCAAGACGCGGTACATGAACGCGAACGGGCTGCGCAGGAAGTTCGACATGGACGGCTATCTGGCGCGCGTGGACGCGCTGTGCGCGGCCGCGGACATGCCGCGGAAGCCCGCCGGCGGCGGGACCGCGACGCGTCCCCGGAACATGGGAGACAAGGCATGAACTGGGAGCGGCCGAGGCTGGGGGTGAGCGCGTGTCTGCTGGGCCGGAAGGTCCGCTTTGACGGCGGGCACAAGCTGGACCGCTTTGTGGCGGAGACGCTGGGCGCGTATGTGGACTTCGTGCCGGTCTGCCCTGAGGTGGAGTTGGGCTTGGGCGTGCCGCGCGACACGCTGCGGCTGGAAGGCGAGGCCGCCGCGCCGCGGCTGGTCGTGACGCGCACGCGCGAGGACATCACGGAGCGCATGGCGGCGTGGGCGCGGCGGCGCGTGGAGGAGTTGGCCCAGGAAGACCTGTGCGGGTACATCTTCAAGAGCAAAAGCCCCAGCAGCGGCATGCAGGGCGTCAAGCTCTACGGCGGCAAAGGCGCGCCGTCGAAGAAGGGCGTGGGCGTGTTCGCGCGCGTCTTCATGGAGCGCTTCCCCCTGCTGCCGGTGGAGGACGAGGGCCGGCTGAACGACCCGGGGCTGCGCGAGAATTTCATCGAGAGGGTCTTCGCGCTGAAGCGCTGGCGCGACGCCGCGGCGCAGGGCATGACGCGCGGCCGGCTGGTGGAGTTCCACACCGATCACAAGATGCTGATCTTCTCGCACGGCGAGGCGAAGTACCGGGCCATGGGCCGGCTGGTGGCCGGGGCCGCGGGCCGGCGCATGGCGGAGGTGGCCGCGGAGTACGAGGCGGCGCTGATGGAGGCGCTGAAGGCGCGCGCGACCGTGAAGTCGCACGTCAACACGCTCGCGCACGCGATGGGTTACCTCAAGAAGATGCTCAGCGCGGACGAAAAGCAGGAGTTGCTGGAGGTGATCGAGGAATACCGCAAGGGCTGGGCGCCGCTGCTGGTGCCCGTGACGCTGATCAACCATTACGCGCGCAAGTTCGGGGAGGCGTACCTGCTGCGCCAGACGTATCTGCGGCCCCATCCGGCGGAGTTGAAGTTGAGGGCGTATGTGGCGTGACGAGGCGCGCGGGGCGATGGGAAGAATGGGAGCGATGGAAGGCATGGGAAGCATGGGAAGGGCGGCGGTGGCGCTGGCGCTGGCGGTGGCGGCGCTGGCCCGGGCCGGGGCGTTGACCGCGGAGCAAGAGGCGCGCGTGAGGCGGATGCTGGCGCCCATGCCGCAGGAGTTGCGGTTCGACGGGGGCGCCGTGTCCGCGCCGGCAAGCCAGTGGCGGCTGGCGTCCGAGGGCGCCGCGACCGAAGAGCGCGAGGCGCTGGCGGACTTCCGCGCATGGTGGAAAGAGACGTTTGGCGCGGAGCTGGCGGCGGGCGGCGCAGGACCGCGGATCGTGGCGGGCGTCGTGGCCGGCAGCGCGGCGCTGCAAGAGGCGGCGCGGCAGGGCTGGATCAACGCGCGCCACCTCGCCGCCCGGCCCAACGCGGACCAGGCGTATTGGCTTTGCGTGCGTCGGGACGCGGCTGGGCCGGTGGTGTGCGTGGCGGCCAACGCGCCGGCGGGGCTGCGCTTCGGCTTGCAGACCCTGCGGCAGTTGCTGGCGGCTTCGCCGCCGGGGACGCTGCCGTGCGTGGAGATCGTGGACTGGCCGCGCATCGCGGAGCGGGGACTGTGGCACGCGGCGTGGGTGGCCATGCCCGAAGAGCCTGGCGCGGCGCCCGAGACGCCGTCGCGCAGGCTGGAACGGTGGCTGCGGCGGTTCGCGGCCATGAAGCTGAACCACATCATCCTGACCGCGGCCAAGGTGAACGTGGCGCCGGACGGGCTTGTTTCGGTGAGCGACGGGTTCGAGGCGTTCAAGTGCGACGCGCTGGACATGGGGCGGCGGCTGGGCATGGCGGTGTGGCCGCGCGTGCACCATCTCGACCAGATGCTGGCGGAGAACGAGGCGCTGCGCAAGGCCTATCCCGGCCTTGTCGGCGTCAAGGCCGAGGGGGCCATCGTGTGGCCGATGTGCTATTCGAACCCGCAGACGCAGGCGTTCCTGGACGCGCTGTTCGCGGCCGTGGCGCGCGGCCTGAAGACGGACACGATCGTTGTGTGGCTGTCGGAGATCGAGGGGCCGGCGGCGGTTTGCCAATGCCCCAAGTGCGGCGGCGACCCGCGGCGGCGGTTTGTCGCCGAGGCGCGGCACGTGGCGCGGGCGTTCGAGAAGGCCCGCGCCGCGCGGCCGGGCCTGCGGCTGCTGCTGACCCTGAGCCAGGGGTCTTATCCATTCAACCTCGACGTGGCGGACGCGGCGCCCAAGGACGCGACGCTGCTGTTCTATCACGGGCAGATGACATACAAGACCGACCCGGGCGAGTTGATCCTGCCGCCGTCGGTGACGGAGTTGCAGGGGCGCGGGTTCCGCGTGGGCGCGGTGACCATGCTGGCCGAGTCGCACATGCACAAGGGGTATCTGATGGTTCCGTTCCTGACGCCGCGGCTGGCGCGGGAGCGGATGTCGGAGATGGGCGACCGGGGCATGGCCGTGGCGCAGGTCTTTGCGCAGCCCAACCTGGCGGTGCCGGACCTGGACATTCAGGCCGCGGCGGAGTTCGCGTGGAATGGGGCTGGCAGGTCCACGGAGGAGTTCGTGGCGTCGTGGGCGGCGCGGCGGGGGTCGCGCGATCCCGAGGCCGTGGCGCGCGTGGTGAGCCGGCTGGAGTATCCGGCGCGGGCGCTGAGCGCGGCCATGCAGGCCGGCCGCATGGAGAACGCGGCGCGGGTGATGGCGGACATGGTGACCGGCCGGCGCGTGGGCGCCGCGGGCAAGCAGGACCCGCTGTGGGGGTTCGAGTTCCCCGCGCGCGAGGAGGTAGCGCGGCAGGCGGCGGCGTGTCGCGAAAGCGCGGCACTGGCCTCGGCCGCGGGCGAGGCGGAGCTGGCCGCGGGGGCGCGGTTCCTGGCGCAGTGGATGGACGTGTTCGAGCGCTACGCGTTTGTGTTGGAGCAGCGGGACGCGGCCCGCCGCAAGGAGGGCGTGGCGGGGCTGATGGCGGCCGTGGACGGGCTGCGGCCGGCGCGGGACGCGTGGGTGGCGCGGCTGCCGCTCGTGGACTATCACCGCAGGATCGCGGCCAAGGAGTTCGACAACCTGCTGGCCGTGTTCGAGACGATCCGTTCGGGTCCCCCGCCGGCGGTGAAAGCGGAGGTGGAGGCGCTGTCCGCGGCGGAGCGCCAGGGCGGCGTGGTGGTGGCGCCGCTGTCGAACGCGTGGCGTTTTCGCGCGGACCCGCGCAAGGAGGGCGCGGACAAAGGGTGGGCGGGCGGCGCGGAAGGCGCGGGCTGGGCCGTGGTCCGCAGCGACACCGGCGCCGGGTGGGAGAGCCAGGGGTTCGCGGGCTACGTGGGCGTGGCGTGGTACCGGCAGGCGTTCTCGACGCCGCGGGCCGTGGCCGCGCGCAAACATGCCTACCTCTACTTCGGCGGCGTGGACGAGGACGCGGAGGTGTTCGTGGACGGCAAGCCGGCCTTTGCGCACAACGACAAGACCACGGGCCTGGCGCCTGGGGCCACGTGGAACGTGCCTTTTTGCTTCGACGCCAAGGCGCTGCTCAAGCCCGGCGCGGAGAGCGTCATCGCCGTGCGCGTGTTCAACCGCGCCGGCATGGGCGGCGTGTGGCAGCCCGCGTTTCTGGTGGCGTGCGACGCGGAAGTGTCGGCTCAGGGCATTCGCGAGTTCCTGGCGGGGAGGGGGCGATGAAGCGCTGGAAGCCGGTCGTGGCGCTTGCCCTGCTCGTCCCCGCGCCCAGCCTCGGCGCGCTGGGGGCCATGATCCTGTTCCCGGACACGGCGCTGGGCAAGGCGGTCTTTGTGTCCGTCAAAGCGTGGACGCTGGCGTTTCCGGCGGTGTGGCTGTTGCTGGTGGACAAGGGGCGGCTGAGTCTTTCGCCGGCGCGGCGCGGCGGGTGGGGCGTGGCCGTGGCCTCGGGGCTGGCCATCAGCGGGGCGATCCTGTTGACGTATTGGCTGCTGGGCGACTGGCTGATCGACAAGGCGTTCTTCCGCGAGAAGATCAAGGGTTTGGGCCTGGCCAAGCCTGCCATGTACGCGGGCTGCGTGGCCTACTGGGCGCTGGTGAACTCGGTGCTGGAGGAGTATGTGTGGCGCTGGTTCGTGTGCGCGAAGTGCGAGGAGTTGGCGCGGCCGTGGCTGGCGGCCGCGTTGGCCGCGCTGTTCTTCACGCTGCATCACATCGTGGCCATGAGCGTCTACTTCGGCGCGGCGGCTGTGGCGGTCTGCTCGGCCGGGGTGTTCCTGGGCGGGTTGATCTGGTCGCTGATGTATGTGCGCTACCGCTCCGTGTGGCCGGGCTGCGCCAGCCACGCCATCGTGGACCTGTGCATGTTCGCGATCGGGGCGTGGATGATCTTCGGGGGCGGGTGAACCGGGGCAAGGACGGCGGCGACACGAGGGCGGGGCGCTGACTTCGTCTTGCGCCGGGGCATGGGTTCGGCATAGCATGACGCGCAGGGGGGAGAGACCTGCCCTCGCCAAGGAGGACGGCAATGCTGGAATTGGCTGATTTGTCCAAACGGCTCGCGCGCGAGACGTTCAAGGAGGTTTGGCCGAAGCTGGTGATCGAGATGGGCGAATGCCAGCGGGAGGCGCGGGCCGCCGGCGCGCCGGTGGTGATTCTGTTCGAGGGGTGGGACGCGGCGGGCAAGGGCACGCTGATCAACGCGCTTTCGCAGGCGCTGGACCCGCGCGGGTTCAAGGTGTGGCCCGTGTCGGCGCCCACGGAAGAGGCGCGGCTGAGACCGTGGATGTGGCGGTTCTGGAACATGCTGCCCGCGGCTGGGGCGTTCGCCATCTTCGACCGGTCGTGGTACGGCCGGCTGATGGTGGAGCGGCTGGAGCGCCAGGTGGGCAAGAAGGTCTGGCAGCAGGCGTTTCAGGACATCCTGGAGTTCGAGCGCCAGCTCGCGGACTCGGGCATGGTGATCGTGAAGTTGTGGCTGCACATCAGCCGCAAGGAGCAGGCGCGGCGCTTCAAACGGCTGGAGGCGGACCCGGTGACGGCGTGGAAGGTGGGCAAGGCGGAATGGCGCCAGAGCCAGCAGTATGACAAGTGGCTGAAGGCGGCGGAGGAGATGATCGAACGGACCGGCACGGCCTGCGCGCCGTGGACCGTGGTGGAGGCGACGCAGGACCGGTTCGCCCGGGTGAAGGTGTTCGAGACCGTGATCCAGGCCGTGAAGCGGGGCGTGGACGCGGCCAAAGCGCGCAAGGCGGAGGCCAAGCCCTCGGCCGCGCCGCAAATGAGCCGCGTGGCCGCGCCTACGATTCTGGACCGGGTGGACCTGACGCAATCGCTGGAGCGCGCCGACTATGAAAAGAAGCTGAAGAAGCTGCAAGAGCGGCTGTTCCGCCTGGAGCACGAGCTGTTCCTGGCGCGCGTGCCCGCGGTGATCGCGTACGAGGGCTGGGACGCGGCGGGCAAGGGGGGGAACATCCGCCGGCTGACGCAAGGGCTGGACCCGCGCGGCTACGAGGTGGTCCCCATCGCGGTGCCTTCGGCCGAAGAGAAGGCGCATCACTATCTCTGGCGCTTCTGGCGGGCGATTCCGAAGGCGGGGCACATCACGGTGTTCGACCGGACGTGGTATGGCCGGGTGCTGGTGGAGCGCGTGGAGGGGTTCTGCTCCGAGGCGGAGTGGCGCCGGGCGTACCGGGAAATCAATGAGTTCGAGCGGCAGTTGACCGGTTATGGGACGGTCCTGGTGAAGTTCTGGCTGCAAATCGACAAGGAAGAGCAGCTCCGGCGGTTCAATCTGCGCCAGCAGACCGGCTACAAGCAGTGGAAGATTACGGACGAGGACTGGCGCAACCGGGAGAAGTGGGACCGCTACGAGGCGGCGGTGATCGACATGCTGGAGCAGACGAGCACGAGCTACGCGCCGTGGACGATCCTGGAGGCGAACTGCAAGCTGCACGCGCGGGTGAAGTCGCTGGCGACCGTGGCGGACGCGCTCGAGGCGGGGCTGGCCAGGCGGCGGGGGTGAGCGGCGGCGGCCGCGGCGAACGGCGAGCGCAGATGAGCGCGGATGACGGCGGACGGCGGTGACAGGCTCATGCGTAGACGCGAAGGCTCGAAGAGAGAACGACGAAGGAACGGATAACGGCGGGGCGATGAAGCCGGGCGGAACGGCAACGGAAGGACGAAATGGATATCACGGTTCGTGTGGAAGACGGCGTGGCGATGGTGACGCTGGACGGGCGGTTCGACGCGCACGGGGCCATGGAGTTCGACGCGAAGCTGAAGTCGAGCGAAGGGTTCACGGCCGTGTGTCTGGACATGGAAAACGTGGACTACCTCTCGAGCGCGGGCATTCGGTCGCTGATGGCCATGGCGAAGCGGCTGGGCGGGCCGAGCCGCGTGGCGCTGGCGCGGCCGTGCGATTACGTGAAAGAGGTCCTGCGCGTGACGGGCATGGAGCGCGTGCTGCGGGTCTATGGCGGCGCGCCGCAGGCCCTGGCGGCGCTGAGCGGGGCGGCGGAGCCCGCGGCCGCCCAGACTTCGGGCGAGCGCGCGTGCGCGGCCGGGCGGTTCGTGTTCCGCGCCGGCTCGCCGGAGCCGACCTGGCTGGAGATCATCGGGCACGTGTCGGACGTGCTGCAGGCGCGGGTGACGGCGGAATCGCTGGTGATGAAGAAGTTCTCGCAGAAGGAACACTCCATCGGACTCGGGGCCTTGGGCGCGTCGAAGGACGACTGCGCGCCGTTTTTGGGCGAGATGATGACCGTGGGCGGGACCATGGTGTGGCTGCCCACGGACGGCAACGACACGCCGGACTTCCTGATTCCGCAGAGCGATTCGGACCTGGTGGGCATCCGCACCGCGTTCAACGCGTCGCTGGGCGGGGCGTTCAACGAGTTCTGCTTGTTCGAGGCGGCGGACCCGCGGGGGGCGACGGTGCTGGAGATCTACGAGCGGCTGTTCGAGCGGGCGCGCGAGACGCGGGGCGACAAGGCGGGCATCGTGGGGCTGGCCATGCGCGCGCACATGACCGAGGTCTACGGCTCGGGCGTGAAGATTTCGCCGATCCAGGATTTCGCGCCCAAGGACGGGGCGTCGATCATGGCGCCGCAGCACATCGAGAAGTGGCTGGAGGCGGACAAGGAGCCGCGCTGGCGGGACGTGACGGCGTTGGTCGTGGGCTTTGGCGCGCGGCTGGACGCGGACCTGAGCGGGTTCCGCAAGGAAGACCTGGACGCGGTGTTCTACCTCAACCCCGCGAACAAGGCGTCGAAGCGGTTTGCGCTGCACAACCACGCGGTGCTGTTCGAGCGCCAGCCCCATCCGGCGGCGGGCGCCGAGCTTGACGATGTGGTCCGCAAAACAGTGGAAGAGGGCCAGTTCGTGGATATGCGGCACCTGCTGGATTCTTCGAGGTTGAGCCACGCGGTGATCGGGGTTTCCTACGTGTCGAGCATCCGGCGGGAGAAGGCGGGGGAGTAGGGGCAGGACGGCGGAAGGCGAGGCGTCTTTGCGCGCCTTCAGGCTTCGGCCCGCTCACAGATACGGATTCCCCAACCGTTCCTGCCCAATCGTCGTGTCGGGTCCGTGGCCGCAGAGGACGCGGGTCTTGTCGGGCAGGGTCATGAGGCGCCGGCGGATGCTGTCCACGAGCTGGTGGTGGCTGCCGCCGGGCAGGTCGCCGCGGCCGATGCTGCCGGCGAAGAGGGTGTCGCCGGCGATGAGGAGGGGTTGGGGCTTGGCGGTGTAGAGGCAGACGCCGCCGGGGGTGTGGCCGGGAGTGTGGATGACGCGGAAGCGATGGGGGCCGAGTTCGATTTCGTCGCCGTCTTCCAGCAGACGGTCGGGCGGCGGGGTGGCGACAGGGGTTCCGAAGATGGCGGAGAGGTTGATGTTGGCGTCGGTGAGGGCCGGGGCGTCGAGGCGGTGGACCGCGAGGACGGCGCCGGGGCAGCGGCTCTTGAGCTCGGGGACAGCGGCGATGTGGTCGCCGTGGCCGTGGGTGATGACGATGAGGCTTGGGTTGAGGCCGGACGAGGCGATGACGCTGAGGATGAGCTCGGCGTCTCCGCCCGGGTCCACGATCATGGCGTCCTGCGGGGCGGGGCCGCCGGGGCTGAGGATGAAGCAGTTGACTTGAAGGCTTCCGACCGTGAGTTGCTGGATTCGCATGAAGGAGGCTCCAAAGATCAGCGGCCCCAGACGGCGAGCAGGACGAGGCCGGCCGTGATGACGCAGGCGCCGGCCGTGCGGACGAAGCGGCCGGGCTCGCGGAACAGGGCGAAGCCTGCGACCACGCCGATGACGATGCTGAACTGGCGCAGGGCCACGACATAGCTGGCGCGGCTGGTGAACTGATAGACGCTGAGCACGATGGCGTAGGAGGCGAAGGACAGGGCGCCGGCCGCGGCGGGCACGGTCCACCCCAGGCCCGCGGGCCGCGGCAACTTGTGGCCGGCGAGGCGGAAGAACAGGGCCAGGGCCGCGGCCGAGCACGCATAGAACCAGTAGCAGTAGAGCGCGGCCGAGGCGGGGCCGCGGGGAATGTGCTCCTGGGCGATCTTGTCGATGAGGGAATAGCCGACGGTTCCCGCGGCCGCGCCCAGAATCCACAGTGTGGCGCGGTTGAAGTAGCGGGCCAGGCGGAGCTCGCGGATGGAGTGGAGGGGGACGAGGAAGCAGCCCACGGCGACGCCGACCATGCCGATCCAGCCGGCCACGCTGGGATGCCGGCCGCGCAGGACATCGGCCGCGGCGACCGCCAGGACGGGCAGGGCGCGGGCCGCGGGGTAGACGGTGGTGAAGTCGCCCTCGCCATAGGCGCGGGCCAGGCAGAAGAAGTAGAAGCCGCAACACACGCCCGAGGCGGCCACGGCGAGAGTGACGACGCCGTCCCACGCCGGCAGCAGCAACGCGCCGGCAAGGGCCGCGGGCGCGCCCAAGGCTACGACGGCAAGGTGCATGCGCCAGAAACACGCGGCCTCGACGCGTTTCGCGCGGACGAGCAGGTTCCACGACGCGTGCATCACCGTGGCCAGCAGGACAAGAAGGACCGCGTCGAGGCTCATGCGTGGGGCCTTGTGGGGGGAGGGAAGGACGCCAAGGACAACGGGAACGGAGCATTAGGATACGACGCGTGGGGGTGGGGGGCAAGCGTGGGGCGGGGCTTGGGCTTCCG
>CAYYEE010000057.1:0-14653 GCA_964470775.1 uncultured Planctomycetota bacterium
ATAGCTTTGCTATCTCTGAAACACTGCATGACACAAACCCGGCGCTTGACGCGTCCAAAGTATCGAGTTGGCCCGCCCTGTGGTGTTTCGGAAATGCAAGGCGTTTCCGAAACACCACATCAGCGGCCCGTTGAAAAAGACACCGCGCCGGCGGGGACATGGCGCCTCAGCCCGCCAACGGCGGGATCGCAACGTGTCCCCGGAACAGACGCGACATTTTCAACAGGCTGTTAGCGGACGACAGCCGGTCAGCCGGCGGTCCAGTCCAGCACAACGCCCATCGCTTGGCCGCGATCTTTGAGCAGCATCTGGTACAGCTCCGGCGCTTGGTGGAAGGCGGCGCGGTGGGTGATGAGTTCGCGGACGCGGATCTCTCCGCTGGCGGCGAGGTTGAAGAACAGCTCGGCGTGGCGCAGTTGGGTCCAGGGCGAGCCTGGCGTCTCCACGGGCGGGTGGGAGTTGTTGTGGGCGCCGATGATGGTGTAGCTGGGCGCGTTGCAGAGATCGTGGAAGTCGAACGTTGACGCCTTGCGCGGCGAGCTGAGCAGCACGAAGCGGCCCTGGCGCCGCAGGCCGGCGAACTCGGCGGGGATGAGGTCGGCGTTGCCCGTCAACTCGAAGACGACGTCCGCTCCGCGGCCGCGGGTCAGTTCCAGGATGCGGGTCTTGGGCTCTTGGGTCTTGGGGTTGACGCCGGCGACGCCGGGCGCGCGGGGCAGCAGCGCCAGCCGGCTTTCGGCCACGTCCACGCCGATGACGGGCCGCGCCCCGGCCAACTGGCAGAAGCGGACGGCCATCTGGCCCAGCAGGCCCAGACCATAGACCACGGCGGCCTCGCCCCACGTGACGCCGCCGCGGCGCACGCCGTTCATGACGATCTCGGCGATGGTGAAGAACACGGCTTCTTCGTCGGGCAGTTCGTCGCGCTCAAGGCGGCGAGTCTCGGCGGCGGGCGAAGTGACGTAGCGCGCGTGGGCGCCATAGGCGGCCGCGCGGCGGCCGGTCCACGACGCGTCCACGCCCTGGCCCAAGGCCTCCACGACGCCGACGTTGTTGTAGCCCGGGGTCATGGGGAACCGGCCGTAGCGCGACCACGCGGAGTCGGGCGGGAACTCGCCGCTGAGCACGGTCAGCTCCGTGCCTGTGCTGATGAGGGTGCGGGTGGTGCGGATGAGCAGCTCGCCCGGGCCGGGTTTGGGAACGGGGCGGTCCTCGACGACCACCTGCCTGGGTTGGGGGAAAACGACCGTCGGGTTCCGCATGGCGGGTGTCCTCGGTGGCGAGGAGGAGCGACGCAAGCGCTGGCGAAAGGCCTTTCGCCCCAGCGGCGCAATCTGGCGCCAAGTCCAGCGCGGCCCGGGACGCGGCCCGCTTGCCCGCGCCTTTTGACACGCCCGGCATTGTGCCGTACATTCATCGTGCTGTCAAATGCGGCCTCCCTTCGGCGATGGCGCCGCGCCGTCCGAGCCGGCGGCGCGCCGGGGGATGGGGCGCTCTTGGAGATCAGGCATGAGTCGAACGTACGACGTGGCGGCCTACATCTGGCCCGCCTACACGGGTGACGAGCCTCGTTCGCGCATGTTCTGGCCGGAAGGCATGGGCGAATGGGAGACGGTGCGCAAGGCCACGGCCAAGTACCCCGGCCACACCTGGCCGCGCAAGCCGGTGTGGGGCTATCTGAACGAGGCGGACCCGCGCGTCATGGAGATGGAGATCGACGCGGCCGCGGACCACGGGATCAACGTGTTCATCTACGACTGGTACTGGTACGACGGCAGGCCGTTTTTGGAGCAATGTCTGAACAACGGCTATCTGAAGGCGCGGAACAACAGCCGCGTAAAGTTCTACCTCATGTGGGCCAATCACGACGCGAACAACCTGTGGGACGTCCGGCTGGCTCACGTCAGAAACGGCAACGTCATCTGGCAGGGCGGCGTGGACCGGCCTGAGTTCGAGCGCGTGGCGGAGCGGCTGATCGAGAAGTACTTCAAGCACCCCAGCTACTACACGATTGACGGCAAGCCGGCGTTCATGTTTTACGAGTTGAAGACGCTGATTCAGGGCTTGGGAGGACTTGACGCCACGCGCGAGGCTCTGGACTGGTTCCGCGCGCGCGCCGCGCAGGCGGGCCTGCCGGGGCTGAGCCTCCAAGCCGCGCTGCGCCGCCGGAACCCCAACCCCCCGGCCGGCCAGCCCTCGCAGCCTGAAGTCGTGAAGGCGCTCGGCCTCGATGGCGCCACGCACTACCAGTTCGGCCAGCTCGCCAACATTGACCGCGACTACAGCGAGATCATCGTGGACGTGGCCAAGGCGTGGGACCAGTTCAGCGCGGAGCTGCCGATCCCCTATTACCCGCAGATCTCGATGGGCTGGGACACGAATCCGCGCTTTCAGACGTTTGTGCCCGGTGTGGTGAAGAACGCCACGCCGGACGCGATCGAGAAGGGCTTGCGCCTGGCGCGGGACTACGTGGACGCGCATCCAAACCAGCCGCCGCTGATCACCCTTAACAGCTGGAATGAGTGGACCGAGACGAGCTACATGCAGCCCGACGATCTCTACGGTTACGGGTACCTTGAGGCGGCGCGGAGGGTGTTCCTGGGCTGAGACGTCCGCGCCCCGCCGCCAAAGAGAAAGGAAGGAACTATGGACTTTGCCCAACTCGTTAGAGCCACGCGCACGGTGCGGCGCTATCGCCAGTCCGAACGCCTGGGTTTGCCGTTTCTGCGCCATCTTGTGGACTTGGGGCGTTTGTCCGCGTCGGGCGGCAACAAGCAACCGCTGAAGTATGTTCTGGTGGAGACGCCGGAGGCGTGCGCCAAGCTGTTCCCCCTGGTCGCGTGGGCCGCGGCGCTGAAGGACTGGGGCGGGCCGGCCGAGGGCGAGAGGCCGGCGGCTTACATCATTCTTCTCCTTGACAAAAGCGTGAGCGCCTCGGCCGGGGTGGACCACGGCATCTCGGCGCAGACGATGGCTCTGGCCGCGCGCGAACAGGGCGTGGGGGCCTGCATGATGGGCTCCATCCAGCGGCCTAAGATCAAGGAGGCGTTCGGGATTGGCGAGGCGTTTGACGTGCTGCTGGTTTTGGCGCTGGGCAAGGACGCGGAGACCGTGGTCCTGGACCCCATGCCCGCCAGCGGAAACACGAACTACTGGCGCGACGAGAAGAGCGTGCACCACGTGCCCAAGCGTTTGCTGGATGAGGTGATCGTCTCCAGTCATTAGGAACGCAATAGGTCCTGTCTTACGCAAGCGCAACGGGCCGGCCCATGAGGGACCGGCCCGTGTTCTTCCGGCGTTGCGAGATGGCGTGTCAGGCGTACTTGGCCTTCATCAGCTTGCCGCTCTGGGCGGAGCGGCAGGCGTAGTCGAGCACCTGAATCACGCGGCGCGCCTTTTCGGCGGTGATGATGAGCTTCTTGCCTTTGAGCAGGTGGTCGGCGACGTTCTGGTAGTACTTCTCGCTGGCTTTGGCTTCCATGGGCACGGAGGCGACGATGCGGGCGCCCTGGTCGTCGGTGTAGTGAAGCTCCACGCCGGTGTGCGAGGCGATGATCGTGCCCCGCGTCCCGACGATGCGGATGGTGGCCTTGGGCGCGCCGTCGAGCGTCGTGTCCGTGTGCATGGCCATGGCGCCGTCCTTGAAGCGCACCACCGCGGTCACTTCGTCTTCGTTGGTGACGTGCTTCCACACCTCTTTGACCATGAAGCCGGAGATGTCCTGAATCTGGCCGGGCATGACTTGCAGCATCCACTCCGTGAAGTGGGCGCCCCAGTCAAAGATGACGCCGCCGGAGATCTTCTTGTCGCTGCGCCACCACTCGCGGGGCTTGTTGCGGCCGCCGTGGAACGACTCCCAGCGGTAGGGCCGGCCGATCTTGGGCAGGTGCTTCATGATGGTGAGGATGTTGGCGTCCCAGTGGCGGTTGTGGAAGGTGGAGAGCATGACCTTGCTCTTTTTGGCCGCGGCGATCATCTGGTCGCACTCGTCCACGGTGAGGGCGAAGGGCTTTTCGACCACGACGTGGCGGCCGGCCTTGAGGCACTTGACCGCGATGGGCGCGTGCAGGTTGTGGGGCAGGACGATGGCCAGGAGCTCGACCTCGGACTTGCGCAGCATCTCGTCGACGCTGGTGTAAGTCTCGATGCCTGGGAACTGCTGACGCGCCACCTCGAGCTGCTTTTCGTTGATGTCGCACGCCGCGAACGGCTGCATCACGCCCGTCGCGGCCATCTGGTCAAAGTGGTACTTGCCCATGCCGTAGGCAGGGCCGTAGCCGACAACGCCGACCTTGATCACCTTCTTCGCGGCCATGACGAATCCCTCTCTCCCGGAGCAGAAACCAGCGGCGCCCGGCGGAATTCTTTTGCGCCAAGGGCGCGCCAGAAGCCAGCACAATAGCGACCTGGGCGGTATTTGGCAAGGAGGCGCGGACGGGGGCACGCGCGAGACTGAGGGGGCTCGCGATGGCGGCTCTCGGCGTTGGCGCCCTGTTCGGGCCTCGAGTCTCGCGATGATGGGCCGCGGGGCTGGCGTTGGCGGCGGGGCGCGCCGTTCGTCAGGCGGCCGTTTCCGGCGCCGGGGCGCAGGCGCGCGGGGGCGCGATGGGCGGGAAGTAGGTGACGAGGTGGCTTATGGCGTCGGTCTCGCCGATGTGAATCTCGCCGTCGAGGCCGGTGGCGATGGCCTCCGCCCGGTGCACGATCCAGGTCCTGGGCAGCTTGGCTCTCATCAGGCCGCAGTCCTTCATTTCGCCGGTCCAGGGGTCGTGGCGGACAAGGTGGACCAGCTCGTCCGCTCCGCCGGCCAGGGCCCAGATGCGGCCGTCGAGCCCGGCGGTGACGCCGCTGACGCGGTTCTCGGACGAGGCTTTGCCCAGGTTGATGAGTTTGCCCTTGCCGGGCTCGAAGCGGAACAGGCAGCCGTCGGCCTGCGTGCCGCCGTAGATGACGCCATCCCCTGTTACGGCAAAGGCCGTGGCCGCGTTGAGGTACTCTCTGCCCGCGCCCACGGGTATCTTGAGGCCGGTGTTTTCGAAGCGGCCGTCTTGAGGGGTGTGGCGGATGAGGCAGCCGTGATGGCCGGAGAAGTAGACGGCGCCTTTGTGGCAGACCAGGGCGCGGGAGATGTTGTTCTTGAGCTGGATGTGCTCGCCAAAGATGTCCCACACCTTGATGTCGCGCGTTTCGAGGTGGCAGGTGAAGAATTTGCCGCCGGGCCAGGTGAGGCCATGGAGCAAGCCGCTGGCGGGGTCGAGGGTCATGGCCAGGATGCCTTCGCCGGGGACAGGCTGTCCCAGGTCGCACAGCGCGACGCGCTCGTCGGGAGGCGGCGATGGGAGGCCGGAGAACTCGCCGCGGTCCATGTCGTCGAAGCGGCGCAGCCAGGTGTCGTGGGCGGGCGCGTCGTACATCCACAGGCGGCCGGCCTCGCCGTGGGGGGCGCCCATCGTGCCCGCGTAGAGCCTGCCCTTGGCGTCGACGCCGAGGGCGCGGCACGCGGTGGCGCCGTGGCCGAAGACGTTCATGGGCAGGACGCGTTTGGCGACGGCGGTCATGCAGAAGAGATGGGACCGTTTGCCCGAGGTGGCGCCGAAGAGCGCGCCCTGGGGCGTGACGGCGAAGGCGGTGACGGCGCATTCGTTTCTGGGGATGGGCGGGACGCGGCTGGCGCAGTCGAGGGTGCGGATGACGAACGTGCCTTCGGCGACAAAGACCGCGTTGTCGCGGCGCGAGGGGATGTGATAGGCGTAGCGGTCTTGGGCAAGGGACTTGGGATTGGCGGCTTGCGGAGGGGGCGTCCAGCGAGGGGGGGGATAGGGTTTGACGCCGTTGGGGTTGAAGAGGATGAGCTGGAGCGGTTTGTCGTTGAGGACTTTCCAGGTGGCGAAGTAGACCGTGCCGTCGGGGGCGGCCGTGGCGGCGACGCTGGTGAGCACCGGCGGCATGCCCGGCGCCTGCATGAGGCCGTAGTCGGTCTTTTCGCCGGTCTTGGGGTCCACGGCGACGATGTTGAAGATGGCCTCGGAGACGCTGGGGACGGCGCCGGTGGTGGACTTGGGCGAGGCGTAATCGCGCACGCCCAGATAGACGCGGCCGTCGGGTCCGACGGCCATGGTGCGGACCATGGGTGTCTGGGTGTAGGCGTCCATGCGCTCTTCGCCCCAGGCGGGGCCCAGGTCGCGCATCTGGCCATGGCGGCCCACGGAGGGGTCGTACTCGAAGAGGCGCTTGGCCACGGTTCCCACGCCGTAGAGCTTGACGCCGTCCGGGCCGGGCAGCAGGTGGAACACGCCGTTGCCGTCGCCGCTGCGCCAGCTGTCGCCCGGCGCCCGGACAGGCAGGCGGTCCACGGCTTCGGTCTTGGGGTCGTAGCGTACGATGAAGCCGAGGCAGTCGGTGGTGTAGACTGCGCCGCACGCGCTGTAGCACGGGCCCATGAAGTCATATTGGGAGATGCGGCCCATGTCCTTGACTTCGCCGGTTTTGAGGCGGATGACCATAAGGTGGGCGGTGAGGAAGGTGGTCAGGTAGAGCTCTTCGCGCTCGGGGTTGTAGGTCATCCAGCGGCAGCCGCCCTTGGGCGAGACGACGCCGAAGTCGCGCACGCTGTTGTCGGCGGGGTTGTAGATGACGAGGCGGGAGCCTTTGAAGTGGCGGGCGGGATCGTTGTAGACGTGCCAGAAGTGGTAGTAGTCCTCGTCGAGGGGCGGGGCGGTCATGTGCGTGGCGGCGTAGATCTTGCCGTCGGCGCCGACGCAGGTGGAGGTGTGGAGCTTGGAGTGGGGGTGGCGCAGGGTTTCGGAGGCTTCGGGGAACAATTTGCCCAGGTCGGCGATCTCTTCGAAGATGTCGGCTTGAGGGTCGTAGCGGATGAGGCGCGCGAACACGCCGGGGTTTTCCATTTCGGAGCTGAGGCCAAGATAAATCTTGCCGTCCTTGCCTGTGGCGGCGGAATAGAACACGTCGTGTTTGGGCCAGCCTTCGGCGACGCGGGAGGCGATGAGCTTCGGGTCAACGGGGGTCGTCTTCACGAGGGAGTTCCTTCTGTGGCGCGGTGGCCGCGTGCGCGGCGTTCCCAAGGACATAATCGCAGCAACATAGCTTGGGGGGCGGGTCTTGGCAAGCGAGGCTTCAGGGCTGGCTACCAGGCCAGGGCGGTCTTGGCGGCTTCGAGGATGGCGTCGACGCTGAGGAGGACGCGTTTTTCGAGTTCGATGCCGGCGGGGATGGGCGTGTGGGCCGCGCCGGCGCGGGCGATGGGCGCGTCGAGCAGGTCCAGGGCCTGCTCGGCCACGGCGGCGGCGACTTCGGCGCCCACGCCGCAGGTTTTGGGGCCTTCTTCGGCGATGAGGAGGCGGCGCGTCTTGCGCAGCGAGGCGAAGACGGTGTCCATGTCCAGCGGCGCGGCCGAGCGCAGGTCCACGACCTCCGCTTCCACGCCGCCTTGGGCCATGGCTTCGGCGGCTTCCAGCAGCATGGGCACGGCGCCGCCGAGTCCGGCCAGGGTCATGCCGCCGCCTTGGCGGAGCACGGCCGCTTTGCCCAGGGGCAGGACCTCTTCGTCCCGGGGCACGGGCTCGCGGCGGTTGTAGAGGGTCTTGTTCTCCACGAAGACGACGGGGCCGTTGTCGCGGATGGCGGCTTTGAGCAGGCCTCGGGCGGAGCGCGCGCCCGAGGGGCTGACGACCTTGAGGCCGGGCACGCCGCAGAGCTGGGCTGTCAACGTCTGGCTGTGGCTGGCGCCATAGCCGCCTTTGGCGCCGGCGGGCGTGCGGATCACCAGGGGAATCGTGACTTGGTTGTCGTAGATGTAGCGGAACTTGGCGGCTTCGTTGATGAGCTGGTCAAAGGCGAGGTAGAGGAAATCCATGAACATGATTTCCACCACGGGCCGCAGGCCGTCCATGGCCATGCCCACGGCCGCGCCGACAAAGGAGTTCTCGGAGATGGGCGTTTCGATGACGCGGCTGGGGCCGAACTCGTCGAGCAGGCCCCGCGTGACGCCAAAGGCGCCGCCGTAGACGCCGATGTCTTCGCCCATGAGGACGACGCGCTCGTCGCGGCGCATCTCCTCGGCCAGGGCCAGGCGCACGGCCTCGGCGCAGCTCATCTCGGCCATGTTCATGGGGCAGGGCTCCTTGGTCACGGTTTGAGCCATCGGGCCGCCTGGGCGGCCCAGTAGGTGAGGATGACGCTGGCGCCGGCGCGGCGGATGGAGGTGAGCGACTCCAGCGCGGCGCGCTTCTCGTCGAGCCAGCCTCGCTCGGCGGCGGCTTTGATCATGGCATATTCGCCGCTGACGTTGTAGGCGGCGATGGGGACGTCGAAGCGGTCGCGGGCGGCGCGGATGACGTCGAGATTGGGCAGCGCGGGCTTGACCATGACGATGTCCGCGCCTTCGGCGATGTCCTGGGCGATTTCGCGCATGGCCTCGCGGCCGTTGGGCGGGTCCATCTGATGCGTGGCGCGTCCGCCGAAGCGCGGGGCGGACTCGGCGGCTTCGCGGAAGGGGCCGTAGAAACAGCTTGCGTACTTGGCGGAGTAGGCCATGATGGGCAGGTTGGGGAAGCCGGCGGCGTCGAGGGCGGCGCGGATGGCGGCGACGCGGCCGTCCATCATGTCGCTGGGGGCGACCATGTCAGCGCCGGCGCGGGCGTGGCTGACGGCCATCTGGGCCAGCAGGTCCAGGGTGGCGTCGTTGTCCACGTCCGGCTGGCCCGTGACGGGGTCGGGGGCGACAAGGCCGCAGTGGCCGTGATCCGTGTATTCGCAAAGGCAGACGTCGGTGATGAGCGTAAGGCCCAAATCCGCCTGCCGCAAGGCGCGCAAGGCCTGCTGCACAACGCCGTTGTCGGCGCGGCTCTCGGCGCCGAGCGGGTCTTTGCGCTCGGGCAGACCGAAGAGGATGACGGCCTTGACGCCCAGGCCAGCCAGCTCGCGGCTGTGCTCCACGAGGGTGTCCACGGAGAACTGGAACTGGCCGGGCATGGAGCCGATGGGGTTGCGCACGCCGCGGCCGGGGCGGACAAAGAGCGGCGCCACGAACTCGTCCACGGAAAGCCGCGTCTCTTGAACCATCCGGCGCAGGCCTTCGCTCTTTCTCAGACGGCGTCCGCGATGAACGGGAAAGGCCATGGGGCGCCCTTTCGGGAACGGCGACAGGGACAGGACGAACAGAAGCCGCAAGGCAAGGGGAGACTCGGGCGGGACGGGGCGCGCGACGACTCTTCTGCCGCGTCGAGCCCATTCCGCCCTACGCGGGCAGGGTGAGCCGGAACACCGTGCCTTCGGTCTCGGACGTGTCGAACTCGACCTTGCCTCCCAGGAACTTCTCGCCCAACATTTTCATGGAGAAGGTCCCCAGCCCGCGGCCAAAGCCGCCTTTGGTGCTGAAGTTGCGCTGGAACACCCTCTTGGCCACGCTGGGGGCAATGTGCTGAGCGTTCCACACGGCGATGACCACGGTATTGGGGCCGCTCTGAATCCACACGCGCGCTTCCCCTCCGGTGGGCGTGGCTTCGAGGGCGTTGACGATCATGTTGCCCGCCACGCGCATCACCAGGGAAAAGTCCGTCTTGAAGGACACGTCCGAGGGTCCGTTGCGGAAGTGAAGCGTCTTGCCGCGCGCGGCGGGGTGGGCGGCGTAAAGGGCTTTCAGTTCATTAATGAGCTCTGAAGCCGTCACTACGCGCGTCAGCGGGCGGAAGGAACGGGTGTCGCGCTGGCTGAGGCAGCGCTGCACCTCCAGCTCCTGCGCCAGCCGCAACGCGAGGTCGCGCAGCTTGGCCGCGCCGCCGGGCGCCGCGCCTTCGCAGAGCAGATGGCTCAGGCCCACCATGCCCGAGATGGTGTTGCGGATGTCGTGGAAAAAGACGCGTTCGAGCGCGGCCCACTGCTGCTCGGCCGTGATGTCTTGCAGGTAGAGCAGCACGAGCCGCGATCCATCGAGTTCGACAGGCGCGGCGCGGACAGCGAGATAGAGGTCCTGTTCCACGCCGTCGCGGGTCACCTGCACCGCGCATTTCTGCTCCACGGGCTTGCTTTCGGCCTGGCTGGTGACGATGGCGATGGCGGCGCCGCATGTGGCGCACGCCTCGGCTGTGCCGCAACCGCCCGGCTCGTCGGCCGCGTGGGAACAGCGCAGGGCTTCGCCGGGCCGCAGCCCCAGGACGTCCTGGGAATTTTGGATGCCCAGACTCTTGAGCAGGGCCTGGTTGACGGCCAGGATCTGGCGGTGCTCGTTCAACACGGCCACCAGACCGCCGGCGGTCTTTAGGACACCGTCCATGAGGGGGCTGAGACTGACCTTCTGGACCTGGGCGAGAAGCTCGTCGTTGCTGGACCGTTCGGCTGGGGCAAAATGGGTCTCGATAGGGATCATGGCAACGGACTTGGGCGACAAGGGAATGCTTGGCGGCCCGTTGAAAAAGACACCGCGTCGGCGGGGACATGGAGCCTCAGCCCGCCAACGGCGGGATCGCAACGTGTCCCCGGAACAGACGCGACATTTTCAACAGGCTGTTAGACGCGGCGACTGGCGCGCCGCGTTCTCATTATCTTCGCCCGGCCTTGGCGGGATGTCAAGAAAAGGGGCTCTGGCGCCAGGTCGGATATGCCGGACACGTCAGACGGGGTGGATGGGGCGGATGTTCCGGAGGGCGTTAAACGACCAGGCCGGAGCGTTGCCGCTCCGGCCTGGGGGCAAGGCGCCAGGGCAGGCTATTGGACGGTGTAAAACAGGTCGTCGTCGCCAGGGGTGAGGCCGTCAACGGTGTAGGCGGTGTCGACTTCGCCATCGGGTCCGGCGGAGAGGACGACGCAGTCATAGATGCCGGCGGGGTTGTGAAGGTTGGGGGGGAAGGTGGGGCGGAGATAGCCAACGTTGGACATGTAGCGGTTGCCCCAGGGGTCTGGGTCGAGGGGAGGGGTCATGTAGGGACCGCGCCAGGCGAATTCGGCGTTGTAGTTGCCGGGAGGCGGGAATGGGGAGGGGATGGTGGCGGGTGTGTAGTAGGCGTTGGCGGGGTTGTAGCCCGGGGTGTTGGTGCACAAGTGGTATTCGAGGAAGTCGACGCTGGTGAGGTTGACGGGGCGGACCCAGTTGGGGCTGTCCACGCCGGCGAGGGGGTTGAGCATGGGGATGTGGCCGTCGGTGACGGCGAGGTCGACTTCGGGGGAGGCGCCGTCGGTGCCGACCTGGCGGAACCAGAAGAGGGCGTTGTCCATCATGAACATGTGGATGGCGTTGCCAAGGCACTGCACGTCTTCACGGCAGCGGATGATCTTGGCGTTGCGGACAAAGCGGCCGATGACGGGCGCGAGGATCGCGCACAGAATGGCCAGCACGATGAGGATGATGGTCAGCTCGATGAGCGACCAACCTCCGACCTTGCGACGCTTGAGAAGCAGTTTCGGCATATTCATCTCTCAGGTCTCCGGCTCATCTCCCCAGCGTGGCGCGCCAGGAGAGATCATCTTGGGAATGCTTGGAACCAGGGGCTTCGTTGGGTTGCTTGGGGCGCGTTTGGCTCGTACAAACGCAAAAAGAGACACCTCAAGCCTCGCACGCCGTAGACCGGCGCAGCTCTCTGGGTGGCTCCTTCCGGATTGGTTGCTGCGGGAATGACTTTCGTCTTTATCTCATTCTAAGGCCACCGCGAACTGTAGTCAAGAGAAATTTCTGCGGAAATATGTTGGGCAAGATCTGGCGGGTCTGGCGTCGGCCCCGCGTTTGGGGGCTTGGGGTTTGGGGCATGGGTTCGTGGCTGGCTGCGTGGCCGCCAGCGGCATTGTGCCGTTTCTGAGACCGGCGTCGCGCGTCACTTGGCCGCAGGCGTGACTTCGACGTCATCCACCCAAAGCGAACCTTGTTCTAAGCCTCGAATTGACAAGTAGATATAGCTGCTACCCTCAACCGCTCCCACGCCACGAAGCGTGACCTGCTTCCAATCCTCGGCCGAGAGCCCATGCACGACCGCACGCTGCTCGCCCGCGGTGATGGCCAGCACAATGTTTTCCGCGCCTTGGCCGCCACGCAGCCACAGGCGGACGTCGTGCGCCACGCCTGGTTTGACGCCAAAAATCTTGGCCGCGAACCATCCCTTGATGCCTGGACCCGCCTCCAGCCGCATCGCCCCACCCTCGCCGCGCGACACGTTCATGTCCAACGCGGCCTGCCCTGGCGCGCTGCCCGGCTTGGCCACAAAGACCCAGCTCATGCCCTTGCCGCCACTCTTGAAAGCGCTGTCAAGCCCCGCCGCGGGCGTGCTGGGGACCGGTTTAGCTGGCGCGGGCTTGGCTGCTGGCGGCGCTGGTGGCGCGGGCTTGGCCGCGGACGCCTCCACGGGCGCGGAGCTCAACCACGCCCGCTTCCACAACCCGCCCCCGCCCGAAAGGTCCTGCGCCATCACCACCACGGTGTTGGCCGCGTCCCAGCGCGCTGTGTGCGTGATGTCTACGCAAAACGCCTCGTTCCACGAGTTCGGGTTCTTCTGGGCGTCAAACACCCGCTCCGCCACCAATTTGCCGTTGAACCACACTTTGCACGACTCATCCACCGCGCCGAACACCAGATAGCTCTTCTTGCCCTTGCGGCTCGCCGGCATATCGAACTTCAGCCGATACCACCCCAGTCCGTCGTAGGGACGGCCGTTTTTGGCCTGCCACGCGCGCCCCACCTCCTGCTTCTCCCAAAACGTGTCCGTGCGGATCATCCCCCACGCGCTGTCGTCATAGCTCTCCCTATCCCATCCTTCCTTCTCCCCCACCTGCTCCGGGTCGAATCGGAACTTCCACTCCAGCGCCAACAGGTCTTCCATACCCGTGACGCCCAGCAGCTTCCGGTCCCACTGCAAGGCTTCCAGCCGGGTGATGGCGCCCAGGTTGCAGAAGAAAAGCCCCTCGTTTGCGTGACGATGCGCCTCCGTCTTCCGCATCTGCTCCACAAACGCCTTGTACAACTCCGGCTTGCCCGGCGCCGCCTGATAGCGCTTCATGGCCGTCACAAGCGCCAGCGTGTTGGCCGCGTCGTCAAAGCCCGCCCGCAGATACCGCAGCCGCTGCTCCGTGGCCGCGTCGCCCTTGGCCGCCGCTTCCGCCGCCGCCAGCAACTCCTCCCCGCGCTTCATGGCCTCCGGCGTGAAGAGCTGCGGCGCGTACAGCGCCCACGTCTCATAACCCGCGCCGTCCGTCTCGTGCACTTCCTTGCCGAGTGTCTCGGACTTGAAGTCCCCGCACACATCGCGCCAGTGGTCAAAGTACGCCCGCACTTTGTCCTTCGCCGCCCCAAAGATCGCGTAGTACTCGTCCAACACCTGCTCGCCCGTCATCTCCGGCCGCACGTGCAGGCGGACCAGCGTGTACAGCGTAGGTCCCTGATTGGCAAACGCGCCCAGCAGGCTGTCGAAGTCCGTCTCGCGGCAGTTGTGCTGAAAGACGAACCGCAGGTTCCGCGCCAGCGCGCCCGCGAAATACAGCGGCATATTGTGGCCGCACAGCATGTAGTTCGGCCGGTGGACCAGCGTCGCGCCCGTGGCCGCCCACGCCTGCCAGTTCGCCTCGTAGCTCGACAGCTTCTTCTCCGTAAACGGATACCCGAACGGCGCCACCACGCGCACCCACACGTCGGGATGCAGCTTCGTCTGCTTGGGCGCCTCATACGTGTTGGCGTAGGCAAACGTGGCCAGCCGCGCGTCCGGCCTCACCTTCTTGGCCCGCTCCAACACCTTCATCCAGAACTTGGCATAGCGGCCGCTCAGGCTGGGGCTGGCCTCGGCCGAGTCGTGCCCCCAGAACAACGCGCGGTCGGCCAGAGTCAGCGGCCGTTTCAGCGTGCCGTTCCAGTAGGGGTGCGTCGCGAACCGCGGGTCCGGCTCGTCCCACGCCCGGCACGCCTCGCACATGCACAAGCCGGGGCAGTCATTCTCCCCGGCCTGCACAAAGTCGTTCGTGTCCGCCCGCCGCGTCACGTTGCCCGATGGGTCCTTGTACTCCACCCAGTCCGCCACCACCTGATCCCACAACTTGGGCTGGCTCACGCACCATGTCACCCGGCTGCCGCTCTCGTTGCCGCGCATGGTCTCGCGCTTGCCCGTGTTGAGCAGAGCGAAGTACTCGAGATGCGTCCCCGTGGCGCCAAAGCGCTGCCAATAGGCATAGGATTTGGGCGCGTGGCTTGCGCTGGCGCTCTGGGGCATGGACATCCGGTGCCGCGTCAGCCAAGCCTCCTCTTCGCGCTTGTAACGGCCATAGGCTTCTATGGACGAGAACCCCTTGCTGTCCTCCTTGTTGTACTTCTCCATGTGGGCGCGAACGCAGGTGTTCAGTTGGTGGGGCCGATGGACCTGATCCCATGACGCCACGATGATGGTGTCCCGCTTGGGCGCAAACGTGCCCATGTCCCCCGGCCACAGCCACCGCACCCCCAACTGCTTCTCCAGAAACTCATAGACCGCGAACAGCGTGCCCGCGCGCGTGGTCATCTCCGTGGCCGGCACAGGACCTTCCGAATCATCGCCGATCAGGAAAAACCCCGCGTCCGTCAGCCGAATGATGAAAGCGTTGAACGGCAGCTTGGACACGTCCAGCCCCGCCGCGGCCGTGGCCTTGCACGGCCCCAAGTAGATGCGCGCCCCCGCCGGAACCGCCGTCT
>CAYYEE010000058.1:0-12852 GCA_964470775.1 uncultured Planctomycetota bacterium
CTCTTCGGCTCCCAGAACAGGTCCCAGGCCATGCCCTCAAGATTCGGCTTGGACTTGCCCTTCTGGACCAGTCTGCGGCCGCCGGCCTCCCACTCGGCCAGCTTGCCGCCGTCGGCCACGGCCACCCACGCCTTGTGGCGCGGACCGGACAGCAACGCCTCGAATGCCCCGTCCCCGTCCACGTCGTCCAGCGTCACGGCCATCCCGTCCCGGCTCACCGGCTTCAGCGTCTCGGCCTGGCCGCCCTCTTTGGCGCGCGCGGCCTCCAAGCCCTCGCGCCATTCCTGTTGCGTCACGATCGGCAGTTTTTCGTCCCCGGGTTGCGGCGGGCGCGCCACGACGAACGCCGTGCCTTCGGGCTCGACAAACACAAGAAGCCCCGCGGCCAGCTCCTGGGCCGTCCACGTCCGCCACGTGGCGTCCGGGGTCAGCAGCCTGCCGTTCACCGGGTCCGCCAGCGCCGTCTCGCCCTTTGCGCCTGGCCACGCCACCTTGGCGTAGAGCGAGTGAAACTCGTGGAAGTTGAACAACGTCAGCAGACGCTGTCCCTTCAGCTCGTGAACGCGCCAGCCCATCAGGTTGGGCCACCCCGGCTGGGTCAGAGTGACGCTCTTGCCGCCGATCGCGGCCTGGGTCTCGCTCAGCGGCGTTCCCTCGACGCGAAACGCCTGGTCCTCGCGGCGGCCGTCCATGTAGAAATCCTCCACCGCGGCGAGCCACGCCATGCCCCGGTCAATCTCCACGAAGAACAGGCCGTCGAGATGATCGCCTGGATAAACCATCACACCCCCGCAACCGCTGGCCGCGGCGCCCAGCATCTTCTGGCGGAAGGCCTTGGGCGAGAGCGTCTCCGCACGGCTGGTCCACGACCCGCTCACCGCGTCGGCGCGGCTGATGGAGGGCGTCATCCACACCGGCTTTTTCAGCGCCCGGCGCACGACGTCTATCAGATCGAACGCCTCCTTTTTGTTGTAGTGGTAGAATGAGGGCAGGTGGGCGTCAATCACGTCCTCGTAGAGACGCAGGTCCTTGGGCACGGAGTCGAACAGCGACTCAAAGCCTGGCCGGTTGTACCACATCGGGTAGTTGTAGTCGGCGATGACCAGCTTGGGGTTGTAATGACGGATGCAGGCCGCGACGAGACGGTGGACCGCCTCGCACTCGCGCGTCTTGTAATCGCGCCACTGCTTGCGGAAGCGGTTGATGATCGCCGCCGTGTCGGGCGTCTCCTTGAGGCCGGCCTCCCTGGCAAAGCGCTCGCGGCAATGCTGGCAGAAGCACCACTCGAATGTGCCCCACGGCTCGATGTCGATGGATACCATTTCGCCGTCGCGCACGCGGCGCGAGGCCAGCTTGTCCGCCACGAACCGCCGCAGGCACGCGCCGAACTCGGGGTCCTCGATGAAGAACGACGGGCACACCCGTTCCTTGCGCTCCTTGCCTCGGTCGCTCAGCGCATACCGCGTCCGCTTCGCCAGTTCGGACTTTTCGGCCAGAAACGGGAGGAACCGCGTGTGCATGTAGTCGGGCTCGCCGGTCTTCATGCGCCAGCCGCGCGCCACCAGGAGGTCGTCCACGCGGTGATAATCCGGACCGCCCCGGGGAGCGCCGGCCATGTTCGCCTCTTCGTACTTCCTCAGGACCATCTTGAGCAGCGCGGGATCATTGAAGCACATGTCCTCCTTGCCCCACCCTCCGTAGCCGAACCGTTTGGGGTTGGGCGTCTTGGCCATGGGCGGCAGGAAGCGCACGATGACGCGCTTCTCCGGCGAGCTCGCGCCTCCGCTCTCCATCCACCAGAACACGTCGAAATCCTTGCCCGCCGCGCCGGGCGACGCGGGCAGAAAGGCCGCGGTCAGTTCGCGGTTCCACGCGAACTGGGGCATGACGATGTCGAACGCGGCGGGGCTGCGGTATGTGTAGCGGCGATAGGGCTGGCCGTTGCGCGACGTCTTGGTCTCGACAGGCGTCTCGGCCTTGCGGATGCCGCTGTGGGTGTTGAACAGCTCGGCCACCTTCACGGCCTCGGGCGTCTCGATGACGAACGCGGGATCCTTCAGGTCGCCCTTGCGGCCCCAAAAGGAGAACGTCAGGCTGCACGGGCTGTCCACGAAGGTGTTGAAGATGGGCTGGCCGCCGGCCCAGATGGCGTTGCCCTCGGCGGGCTGGCTGATGGCCTGAAGCGGGAAGGACGCGACTGAGGCCGTGGCGCCGGGCGCCGCGACGGCCAGCGACGGCTGAGAAAAGAAGACCACGCCCGGTCCCACGTTGAGGCAGGTGGCGCGCACGGCGGCCGCCCCGGCGGGAACCGCGAACGCCAGGGTGATTGGCGTCCACTGCTTCGCGGCGACCGGCGCTGATTCCGCCTGCGCGGCCACGGCGCCTTTGGCGTCCAACGCCTCCAGCAGCAGCGCGGCGCGGCCTTCGCCCGATGTCTTGGCCTGCGCCGTGAACCGGAGGTCGCGCGGCCCGGCCACGTTTTCGGCCAGCGCCGCCTCGGCCCCAAACCTGGCCCCCCCCAGCTTCCACGCCAGCTTCAGCGCCCGCCGGCCCGCCTCCTCGACGGCGGCCATCTCGCCCACCGTCTCCAGCCCGTCCCACATCCGCAGCGTCCACCCGTCCGGCGCGCCGGACGAACCGGCCTGCATGTCCGCGTTGCGGATCAGGTTCACTCTACTTTTTTTTTACCACCCTCGGCGTCCTCGCCCGGCTTCAGCAACACGGCCTCGGCGTCGTCGAACCACACCTTGCCCTCGTTCGACTGGCGCAGCGAGAGATAGACCTTCTTGACGCCCGCGCGCAACGGGATGACCGCCGTGAACGGCTTCCAGTCGAACGGCCCCTCGAACGAGAAAGCCTGGGTCCACTGGAATTGGCGCTGCGTGTCGCTGGAACCCACGAGGATGACAGCGCCTTTGGTGTCTTCGGCGCGGATCCACACGGTGACGCGCATCCGCGCGCCCTCTTCGACCTGCACGGCCGCGGGGCGGCTCTCCACGCCGGCGAAGGAGCCGGCCTTGGCGGTCGTGATGGACATGGATCGCTTGCCCGAGTGGAACACCTTCTCGTCGACGGCGAAGACCGCCTCCGCGCCTTTGTAGGTCGTGGGGCTCCACGCCGCGGCCCAGGCCGGGGTCTTGCCCTCGGCCAGGTCCTCAAAGGATGGGTTCGCCAGCAGGTTCTTGCCTTCGTCCGCCGACGCGGCCCAGGCCAAAGCCATTGCCGCCGCCACCGCCATCGCCAGTCTGTTCATGACGCCTCCCTTGCGTGCGACCCGCTGTCCCGGGGACACGTTGCGATCCCGCCGTCGGCGGGCTCGCGCAACATGCCCCACCGCCGCGCGCCTTCCGGGCCTACCTGGTTACCGTGGCGTCGAGCCCCGCCGCCACGTCGAGCTGGTGCCACATCACCACGGATCCCGAATTCCAGGCGTAGTCTCTGGTCGGATCGCTCGAAGACACGCACGGCGTGCCGTCCGCCTTCTTGCCGTCGGTCCAGTCGCAGATGTTATTGAGGTTCGTGCCTCTCTCCAGGTTCGACTGGCCCGGCCAGTAGATGAACTTCATCTGCGGATCGCCGTACCAAGCCACGTGGCCATCGCCGTAGGCCACGTTGTAGCCATCCTTGTGCGCGTAAATGCCCGCGCCGGGCTTCCACGCGGGCATGCTGCCGCACCGGCCAAACGCGTCGGACACGACGGCCCGGCCGCCGAGCTGGCGCTGGGTCTTGAAAACCGGCTCGCCGGAGCTGACGACGCGGTCAGGCGAAGTGTAGCGCACGCGGCCAATCCTCATGCCCTGGGTCTCGCGATCGTAGTCCACGAAGAAGCCGGAGGGGACCAGACGGTAGGCGTAGCTCGATTGCGTGACGCGCATCATGACGCCGGCCCACTTGTACCACTTCTTCATGCGCCGGTAGTCGCCGTGGGTCATGGCCTGGCCGTCCCAACCGCCGGCCTGGCGGAGATCGCCCACCGAAGTCCACGCGTCGGGCGTGGTGGCCTGATTCGTGGCGCTGTCCCAGCTCACCGCGTCCGCGGGCATGCCGTCGGCCGAGGCGCAGAACAGGGAGCGCACGTCCTTCATGGAGCCGGTCTCCAGCAGCCAGCCCAGGCCCACGGGCGCCATGTTCAGCTCGCCGGGCGCGGACTCGGTCATGTCCGCGTACTGGTAGTCCACGTCACCGTGCAGGCGGTCGCCGATGAGCCGGCGGTTGCCCGCGTAGATGGTGCGGAACATTTTCATGGGCGCCAGCCGCGCGCCGACCTTGCCATAGTCCGTAGAGGAGTGAAGATACGTCACGAACGTCGCGATCTGGTTGCGGGGCGTGGACGTCGCGCTGGCGGGCAGGCGCGGATCGCTGATCATGCCGCGGTCCTCCGTGGGCACAGGCCCGGAGCCGCCGCTGCCGGACGACCAGATGTACTGCCCCCAAGCCGCCCACGAAGGGACGTACTGGCCATAGTCGCCGCAGTAGCTTTCCATGGCCGCGCCGACCTGGTTGAGGCTGGCCATGCACGATGCCCGCCGCGCTTTCTCGCGGGCCGATTGCAACGCGGGCAGCAACATCGCCGCCAGAATCGCGATGATGGCCACCACCACGAGAAGCTCGATCAGCGTGAACGCCCGCCACGGTCTTGCGCTTGCCATGGGACGACCCTCCACGGATAGACACCCTCTGATGTCCTGGCGGCGCCGGCGCTATCCTTGCCGGGGCGCCTGGCAACTCGCCCGTATATGCAGCTTGCACTTCAGAGTCACTTGTCTCTGCTCCAAAGGCTTGCCGCGCAACTGCCGCAGCAGCATCCGCGCGGCCGCGCGGCCCACCTCGTTCACCGGCTGCACCGCGCCGGTCAGCGCGGGCGACACCATGGCGCCCAGTCCGTAGTCGTCGAACGTGGCGAGCGAGAGATCGCGCGGAATCTCCATGCCCATTTCCCGCGCCACCCGCATCGTGTCCAGGCAAAGCGCCAAACCCGAACAGAAGACCGCGGTCGGCTTCTGCGCCGACAACAGGCGCCTCAGTTGCTCATCCACGCCCTGCCCGCCCGTGAAATCGCACACCCATTCCGGCCCGCTGGAAAGGCGCGCTTTCTTCAGCGCAGCCTGGAACGCCCGCAGACGGTCGCGCAAGCTGCACCGGTTCAGCGCCAAGGTGACGTGGGCGATGCGGCGGTGGCCCAGCTTCAGCAGGTAGTCCATCACCTCCGTCGCCGCTTCGAAATTGTCCGTGCCCACCAGCACGTTGTCATGCTCGAAGAACTCGGGGAACGACGCGGAGACGATGACGTGGGGGATGCGGTTCAATTCCGGCCCGGCCAGGCGCTGCGCGCCTTCGCTATCGGGCGAGAGGAACACGCCGTCCAGGTTGCTGATCCGCGACGCGGCAAAGGGGTCCGCGGCGCCAGGCATAAAGTTCAGCTCCACGCCGCGCTCTTCGCCCAGTTCGGCCTGAATCCCCTTCAGGATGCCGGTCCAGAACATGTCGTCGTGCGAGGCCAGCGCCGTGGCGCCGAGCAGTCCCAGCCGTTTGCGCGCGGGCGGCGTCTCCACCAGCCGCGCTACAAACGTGCCCTTGCCCTTGCGCCGCAGAATGATCTCCTGGCGCTCCAGCACGTCCAACGCCTTGCGCAGCGTGCCCCGGCTGACGCCGAGCTCCTGCGCCAGTTCAGGCTCGGGCGGCAGACGCTGGTCTGGCCCCAGCCGCCCGCTGGCGGTCCACTCGCGCAGGTGCGCCGCGATCTGCTCGTAAACCGGCGCCGCCGAGATTCTCTTGAAGTCCGCCATGGCCACAACCTACTAATGTTCACTCTTGTCTATTGAATATACATATATGAACATAGATGTGTCAAGGCAAAATCGGGGAAGAATCATTCGCGCTGTGGCTGCACTTGGATTCGGCTGGTGGCCTCGGTCTCATGCCCAGAATCATGAACGGCCGATGCCGCCCCCGACACTCCGGGCCGGACGCGCCCTGCGCGGCAAAAGGTCACGCCCCTCGGCGGGCGCCGCCCCGCTGCTCCAACATGCGCCGCACCTCGTCGGCGCTGACACGCCACGTCTCGCCGCAAAAGTGGCATGTGACGTCCTGCGGCTGTCCTTTGGCCGCGATGTCGCGCAGGTCCGCGTCGTCGAGCGCGGCCACGGCGTCGCGGCACTTCTCGCGAGTGCACCTGCACCCAAAGCGCAGTTCGCGATAGGCGAGGATCTCGAGCTTGTCATAGCCGAACAGCTTGCGGAAGTCATCCAAGCCCGTGGCGTCGGCGAGCAGCTTGCGCACGGCGCCCTTCTGGAAGAGCTCCAGCGCGGCCACAAAGTCCTCAGTCGAGCATCCGGCCATCTTGAGCGCGGCCAGGCCCACGGCCTGCTTGACCTGCCCGCCCCCGCTGACCGCCAGAATCTCGACGCCGGCCGGGAGCTGCTTGGACTCGTTGTAGTACCTCGCCAGGTTGCGCTGAGGATTGGGTGGGGTGGCGCTGACCTGGCCGCTGTAGATCAGCCTGCCGGGCACGGACAGCGTGACGGCGAGCAGCCCTGTCTCGCCCCACGCCTTGGCCAAGTCCATATCTTCAAGCGTATCGAAGTCGTCCAGCTTCTTGCGGAAGGTGTAGCCCCGCAGCGCGCCGTTGTGCGCGGCCTCGGCCACGACGCCGCCGAGGGGGCCATCCACGCGCATTTGGAGCAGCAGACATTCGCCCTCGTTGGCGGCGTCGGACGAGAGCATGGCCGTGGCCACGAGCGCTTCGGCCAGGGCCTTGCCCGCGGCCGGTCCGGCCAGGTGCCGGCGCTCCAGCTCCCGCGCGGACTCCGTGGCGTCCACGTAAACGAGTTCGATGTTCTGCGCCTTCGCGTATCTGCGGATCAGAGCGTCCACCGTTGCCTGCCCTATGCCTTCCGCCCTCTGGCCTCCGCCGTCACGCCTTCTTCCACCGCACGCCCTGGGGCGTGTCTTCCAGGGCCACGCCCTGAGCAAGGAGTTCGTCGCGGATGCGGTCGGCGGCGGCGAAATCGCGGCGCTTGCGCGCGTCCTGGCGCTCTTGAATCTTGCGCTCGATGTCCGCGGGCAGCAGCTCGGGCTTGTCGTCGCCCATGACGCCCAGAACGCTGTCCACGCGCTTGAAGAACGCCAGCGCCTTTTGGGCGTCCTTGGCCGTCAACTTCAGGCGGTTCAGGTCGTGGACCAGATCGAACAGCCCGGCCAGCGCGGCCGAGATATTCAGGTCGTCGGCCAGGCCGTCCTCAAAGGCCTTGCGGCCCTTCTCCAGCGCCTCGGCGGCCTCGGGGGTCTCGCCTTCGCCGCGCGCTTCGGCCAGCGCCAGCCGGCAATCCTTGAGCCTGCGGATGGACTGCTTGGCCGCGTCCAGGCTGGCCAGCGTGAAGTTGAGCGGCTGGCGGTACTGCGTGCTCATGAGCGCGTAGCGCACGGAGATGGGATCGTGGCCCTTTTCGAGCAGGTCGCGCAGCGTGTAGAAGTTGCCCAGCGACTTGGACATCTTGCGGCCGTCGACCAGCAGAAAGCGGCTGTGCATCCAGTACTTCACCCACGGCTTGCCTGTGGCGCCTTCGCTCTGGGCAATCTCGTCCTCATGGTGGGGGAAAATGTTGTCCTCGCCGCCGCAGTGGATGTCGAAGCTCTCGCCCAGGTATTTGATGGACATGGCGGAGCACTCGATGTGCCAGCCGGGGAAGCCTCGGCCCCACGGGCTGTCCCACTGCATGATGTGCGCGGGGTCCTGCTTCCAAAGGGCGAAGTCGGCCGGATCGCGCTTTTCGTCCTTCACTTCCACGCGCGCGCCCGCGTCCAGGTTCTCCAGCGTGTTGCCGCTCAGGCGGCCATATTGGGGGAAGCTCTTCACGGAATAGTAGACGTTGCCGTTGACCTCATAGGCGTGGCCGTTGGCGATGAGGCGCTTGATGAGATCGATCATCTCCGGGATGTGCTGCGTGGCGCGGGGGTAGTGGTGCGCGGGCAGCAGATTCAGGGCCTTGACGTCGTCCAGAAACGCCTGGGTGTAGAACTCGGCGATCTGCCACGGGTCGCGCTTTTCGCGGCGGGCGGCGGCGGCCATCTTGTCCTCGCCCTCGTCCGCGTCGCTGGTCATGTGACCGACGTCGGTAATGTTCTGGACATGGAGCGTGCTGAAGCCGAAGTACTCCAGCGTTCGACGCAGCAAGTCCTCAAAGAGGAACGTGCGGAAGTTGCCGATGGTGGCGTAGTTGTAGACCGTGGGGCCGCAGGTGTACATCTTGACCTGCGGCGGCGACAGGGGCTGAAGCTCCTCGACGTTCTTGGACAGCGTGTTGTGGATTCTCACGCATGCCTCCCTGTGTCTCGTTCCACCGGGGGGTTATGTCGGACGTGTCGGACACGTCAGACACGTCACGGACGGGCCTTGTCGGAGCGCACGGCCGACTCCAGGCCCGGACACCACAGATACAGCGGCTGCGACGACGTCATCCACGGCGGCGTCTCTACTCGAATGGTGATCTCGCCTTTGCCGCTTGCGCGCAGGCGCGACTCCAACAGCGCCAGCAGGCCCTTGCCCGCGGGCGCGTACGTCACCACCTTGGCGGTGTCGAGGCCGGCCAGCTTGCGGGCCGCGTCCACGGCTTCGTTCATGAACCCGACTTCGTCCACCAGCCCGGCGGTCATGGCGTCCTCTCCGGTGAAGACCCGGCCGTCGGTCACTTCCTCCATCTTGGCCGGCGTCAGCGCCGCCCCGCGCCGCGCCGCGCACTCGGCCACAACGCCCCGGAACCGCTCGTACATCTTGTCCACGATGCGCTGCAGCACCTCGCGCTCGCGGTCGGTCATGTCGCGATAGAACGCGCCGATGTCCTTCATCGCCTTGGACTTGATCGGATCGGGCTTGACGCCCACCTTGTCCAGCAGGTCCTTCATGTTCATGAGGGGCATGATGACGCCGATGGAGCCGGTGATGCAGGTGGGGTAGGCGACGATGCGGTCCGCGGCGGAAGCCACGTAGTAGCCGCCCGACGCCGCGACCTCGCCCAGCAGCGCCACGACCTTGGCGCCGGTCTTCTTCCTATACTCCATGAGCCGGCGATGCATCATATCCGAGACCGTGCTGCTGCCGCCGGCAGTGTTGATGCTCAGCAACACGCACTTGACCTTTGGGTCGCTCTCGGCCTGGCGGAGCATCAGGTCCATCTCGTCGGCCATGCCCGGCCGCTCGCGCAGAAAAGAGTCGGCGCGCTCGTTGGAGATGAAGCCTTCCACGGGCAGCAGCAGGATCTTGTCCGGCGCGCTGGCGGGCCCGAGCGTCACCTTCTCCTGGTAGCGCGGCGCCGAGGACGCAGGCGCGCCCTCGGCCTTCATGGCCGCGGCGCCGGCGGCGACGGCCATGAGCGCCAAGGCCAGCGCGCCGCACATGAGGAAGAAAAAGCCGGCGATGAACACCATGACCAGCAGCGCGGCGGTGTTCTGCTTGACGCGGACCTCGATACGCTGCGGCCCCGCGTCCATGCGCGGCGGCAGCGGCGGAGGGGAAAAAGACCCGCCCGGTTGCGAGAAGCTGTCATCCATGCCGCGTGTCCTCCAGGTCCCGCGCGCGCCCGAGGCGGGCCGCCGGTCAGCTCAACTCCTTCACCCCTTGCAGGATGATGTCGAACACCTCCTGGATCTGGCCGACTTCCAGGCTGCTGAAGGCGATGCGCAGGTCGGTGTCGCTGATGGAGATCGTGCCTACGCCGTGCTTTTCGAGCAGGTGGACGCGCAATTTCTCGGCGTTGACCTTGCGGAGCTTGATGCACATGAAGTAGCCGCTGTTGAAGGGGTAGGCCGTCCACGCGTCCGCGAACTTGGGCTGGGCCAGGACCTCGCGCACCTTCATGGCGCGCGCCTTCATCACCTCCACCTTGGCGGCGCGCTGCTTCTCGAAGTCCGGCGAGCGCAACGCGTCGAGCACGATCTTCTGCGAAAGCTGGCTGCAGTTGCTGATGACGCCGCGGATGCACCCGCCTGACTTGTTGACCAGCTCCTTGTAGAGCGGGCTGTCGGCCTTGGCGCCGCCGATGGAGAAGGAGAGGAAGCCCACGCGCAAACCCCACACAAACACCTCTTTGGTGGCTGCGTCGGCCTTGACCGCCATGAGCCGCGGGTGGGCGCCGGCCAGTTGCGAGAAGATGGAGTCCTTTTTGATGTGATCGTCGAAAAACAGGCCGAAGTAGGCGTCGTCGGTGATGGCGACGATGTTCGTGCCGTCCTCGGCCGCCTCGACCAGCGCCTTCACCAGCGCGTTCGCCTCTTCGGGCGTGGGCGTGTAGCCGGTGGGGTTGTTGGGGAAGTTGAGCAAGACGACGACCTTCTTCTTCTGGCCGCACGCCTCGTCAAGAGCCTCTTCAAACGCCTCCAAGTCCAGCCCTTCGCCTTTGAAGAAGGGGTACTGCTTGATGACCGCGCCGCGGCGCAGGCCGAACGTCATGCGGTAGTTGCCCCAGATCATGTCCGGCAGCAGCAGCGTGTCGCCGGGTTCGACGAACAGATCCGCGGCCACGCTGAGCCCGTGGGTCAGGCCCGAGGTCACGACGGGCAGGCTGAAGCTGTCCGCGGCCAGCGAGGGGTTGTCGGCCAGCAGCTTGGCCTTCCACGCCTCGCGCACTTCCATCATGCCCATGGAAGAGGCGTAGAGCAGCGCGTCGCTGGGCGAGATGCCGCTGAGGCTTTTCATGACGCAGGGCAGGTGCATGGCCTGGCCGTTCTCCATGGCCGTGCCGATGGTGGCGTTGAAGCGCTTGGCCAGTCTCTTGGCCTCCGCGGACTGCGTCAGAATCCCCTTGGGGAAGTAGAGCTCCTTGCCCAGGCTGGACAGCATCTCCAGGGCAAAGGGGTTCACCGCGGCGATGGCTTCGTTCGATTCTTTGGCGATGATGTTCATGGGCTTGCTCTCTCGGACAGGGGAACACCGGCGCGCGGCCTCAGAGCCGCGCATCCTCGTTCGGGAGAAGAGACAGTATATACTTATCCACGGCCCGCGCAAGCCCCAGCGCATCGTTGGACGCCGTGACGTCCTGGGCTGCGAGCTTCAGCTCCAGGGGCGCGTTGCCCATGGCCACGCCGCGGCCGGCCATGCGCAACATGCCGGCGTCGTTCATGTCGTCGCCCACGGCCAGCAGGTCGGCCGGGTCCAGCCCGGCGGCGGCCAGAAGGTCGGCCAGCGCGTGCTCCTTGTCCACGCCTTGGCGCATGACCTGCAGCAGCAGGGCGCCGTCCGTGCCCCGGCACGACAGAGCGTGATCGAACCGCCCCCGGATCAACTCGGCCAGGGGGGCCACGTCGCCCCGAGGCCACGAAAGCAGGACCTTGGTGATGGGTCTGTCGAGAAAGCCCTGGAGCGGTCCCACGGCGTCGGGTTTGAAGAGCTGGGCCGTTTGCGTCAGGAAGCCGGCGGAGGCGTCATCCGTCAGCCACCGGTCAGCCACCTCGAACGACACGGCCACGGCCGGATCCAAAGCGCGCGCGGCCTTGACCAGCTCGCCCACGACGCCGGGGGCCATGGGTTCATGGCTCAGCGTCTCACCTGTTCTCGGGTCGGCCACAAGCGCGCCGTTGTAGTAGATGACCGGCTCATTCAGCGCCAGCTCTTCGATGAACGCCTTGGCGCTACGGGGCGGACGCGCCGTGGCGATGAACACCCTGACTCCCCGCCTCCGCGCCGCGCCAAGCGCGGCCACGGTCTGCGGCGCCAGCGTGCGGCGCGAGTCCAGCGCTGTGCCGTCCAAGTCCACGGCCAGGGCCTTGGGCCACGCGCTGCCCAGGAAGTACCTGCGCCCCTCTTCCTGCAGATGCGGCGTGAATAGGCCCTGCCCCAGGCCGGCCAGGAACTCCTCCTTTGTCCAGAACGCGCCGTCGCTGATCTCAGCCGGGTTGAGCCGGAAGGGACCGTCCCATTGAGCCGTGTAGGTCTGGCAGAGCTCTGTCTCATACGCCGAGCCGCTCAGCCTGAGCCAGAACGGCCGCAGGTCCCCCACGGAGAACCCCAGTTCCTCCATCACCTCGCGCCGCGCCGCGGCCTCGAAGTCCTCCCCGGCCGCGCAGTGGCCCGAGCACGACTGGTCCCACTTGCCCGGTTCCACGTCCTTAGTATCTGCGCGTTTCTGAAGAAACAGCCGGCCTTTCTTGTCAAAAACCATGACAGACGTGGAAGCGTGGATCAGGTCGGGACGGCGGTGGCACTCCCCGCGCCGCTCCGCCCGCAAAAACCGCCCGTCCTCAGCCACTACGGAGAACAGCTCGTCCTGGTCCTGCATCCACACCCTCCAAGGCGAAAATGCCGCCCCAACCAGCCCATATGCTATGCCGACCCGGCCCGACCGTCAAGCGCTGGACCATCCTCGCCGAGGGATCGGACAGGCCGGACGTTTCCGACATGTCCGACTTAACCCACGACATACCAAACTCTTGCCGACGATTTGTCTGGCATTTTTCGCGCAAATATGGTATAATATGTCGCGTCTCAAGGGAACGTCCGAGTCGCCCCAAGACGCCGCAAACGCAACATATTGCCACACAGTGGCTTACATTCTTTTGTCGACGGGGAGGTTCTGATATGCACCGTGACTTCAAGACGGGACTCATTCTGGGCGTAGCTGCGCTCATCGTCATCGTGGTCATCTGGTCGCAGTACACGGAAAGCGAAAACAGAGTCCTCATCCAGCCACCCGCAGCGACCGGCATCCCGCCTTCGGCCTATGTGGGCGACCCTGTCGCGCCCGAACCAGTCCGCGCCACCCCAACGACCGCTACAGCTCCGGAAGCGATCATCGCCGCGGTTCCCACGCCGGTGGATCCTCCGCCGACGACGGTCCGCACAACCACCCCAGTCGCCGCAAC
>CAYYEE010000058.1:12862-14650 GCA_964470775.1 uncultured Planctomycetota bacterium
TTCTCGGCCGCAACCTGCGCGGTCCTCTCCCAGCCCCAGTCGCCGCAACCGCCGTCACCCCCGCGGCCACACCCCCCGCCGGCGCCGCAGCCACCCCCCCGGCCGCCCCGGCGGCCCAGCCCGCCAACGCACGCTACCATATCACCAAAGAAGGCGAGCGGTTGTGGACCCTGGCCGAGAAGTACTACGGGCAGGGCAAGGGCTACCGCTGGACCATGATCCGCGACGCGAACAAAGACATCATCCCCGACAGCGGCCTGTTGAAGCCTGACCTCAAACTCGTCATCCCGCCCGATGGCGCCCAACCCGCCACACTCCTCGTTTCGCCCACCACAACCCCCAAGGCCGCCTCGCCCAAGCCCCGCCAGGAGCGCACGCACGTAGTCGCCAAAGGCGACACCCTATCCAACCTTGCGGAAAAATACTACGGCGACAAGCGGCTCTGGGTCAGGATTCGCAAAGCCAACGAGAGCCTGCTGCCCGATCCGGACCGGCTGCCATTGGGCGTCGAACTGGTTATCCCGCCCAAGTCCTGACCCCCGCGCCCCTCGAACGCCACCTGTCGCGAGCCTGCCCCGGGCCCTGCGCGCCCGTCCCCAGGGCTCTTCCCGCGCCTGCCGCCCTCCCTCCGAGACCATTCTTCATATTGACTTTTTAGCCTGATTTCCATATCATACTGCACTTTTAGTGTGTCAAGGAGTAAAAGGTCATGGCTCTGCCGAAACGCCGTCATTCGTCCGCCCGTGGACGCAAGCGCCGCACCCACGACGCGCTCTCCAAGTCGGTCGTCACCAGTTGCTCCCACTGCAACGCCACCGTCATGCCCCACTGCGTCTGCCCCAACTGCGGTTACTACAGGGGCCGCCAGATCGTCGCCAAGGAGACAACCTGATCCATGCGGATCGCGTTGGACACCATGGGGGCTGACGGTCCGCCCAAAGAAATGGTTCTGGGCGGCGTCCAGGCCGCTCAGAACAACCCCGACGCGGAGATCGTTCTGGTCGGCGACGCCAAGATCATTGATGAAGCCCTCCAGGAGATCGGTCCGCCCAGCAGCGCCCGGATCAGCGTCCGCCACGCCAGCCAGGTCATCCGCATGGAAGACTCCCCGGGCAAGGCCGTCATCCGCAAGCCCGACAGCTCCCTCTGCCGGGCCATCGAGATGACCGCCCGCAAGGAAGCCGACGCCATGGTCAGCCCCGGCAACACCGGCGCCGTGGTCGCCGCCGCCTATCTCCTCAACATGGGCATGCTCCAGGGCGTCAAGCGCCCCGGCATCGCCGTCACCCTCCGTTCCGAGTCCGGCCAGCCTTCCACGTTCATCGACTGCGGCGCCACGGTGGGCTGCAAAGCCATCAACCTCTGCCAGTTCGCCCTCATGGCCAGCGTCTATCAGGAGCGCGTCTTCGGCATCCAGCGCCCCACGGTCGGCGTCCTCAGCGTCGGCGAGGAATCCACCAAAGGCAACTCGCTCGTCAAAGAAACCGCGGCCATGCTCACCTCCTCGCCCCTCAACTTCATCGGCAACATCGAAGGCGGCGACATCATCCACCAGACCTGCAACGTCACCGTCTGCGATGGATTCGTCGGCAACGCCGTGCTCAAAGCCGGCGAGGCCGTCGCCGAGCGCGTCTTCGACGCCTTCCGCAAAGCCGCCAGTTCCAGCCTGTGGGCCAAACTCGGCCTCTGGCTCCTCAAACCCCACCTCCGCGCCCTCAAGAAGAGCTTCGACTACTCTGAATACGGCGGCGCCCCGCTTCTGGGTGTTGACGGGGTGTGCATCATATG
>CAYYEE010000059.1:0-14471 GCA_964470775.1 uncultured Planctomycetota bacterium
GATGCTGGCGTCGGGCCGCGTGCACTACGGCACGGGCGGGTTCGCGGGTCAGCCGGGTTGGGCCGCCCCCCTGCTCCACAACCACGACGTGGCGCTGCGTCTGGAGGCGGAGGTGGCGGAGATGGGCGGAAGGGACGCGTATCTGGCGCGGATCAAGGCGGGCGACGCGAGGGCGCTGGAGATGTACCGCGTGGCGGTGGAGAACCACGGGTATCGCGTGGCGCACGCTGCGAACTTCATCAACCCCGAGCTTGTGCTGCTCTACACGGAGTACGCGGAGATCGGACAGCCTTTTCTGGACGCGGTGCGGGCTGTGGCGAGCAAGTATTCGCCGCCCACGAACCTGGAAGGCATGGAGATTCGGTTCGGCGGCCGGCGCACGGACGAAGAGCGCCTGGCGGCGGCGGCGTTGCCGGTTCTGTCGCGCGCGTACGTGGACGGCTTCTTTGAGGCGCCGGTTCCCGCCGCGGTGTGACGCGGCGCCGGCTGGTCGCGCCCCAGAATGGCGCAGGAGACGAACCCATGGAACGGCAGAGACGTCTTCGGACTCAGGCGTTCACGCTGATTGAGCTTCTCGTCGTTGTGGCGATCATCGCCATCCTGGCGGCGATGCTGCTGCCGGCGCTGTCGGCCGCGCGCGAGAAGGCGCGGCGGGCAAGCTGCATGACCAGCCTGAACCAAGTGGGCAAGGCGCTGGAGGCATATTGCGGCGACTATAGCCAGTACCTGCCCTGCGACCCCGCATGGGGCGTGCCGCGTTGCTATCACCTTGCGGGGACGGGGTGCAACGCGGACTGCGCCAGGCTGGGCGGCAACTCGGGCGGGGAAGCCGCCTACAACTGGTACTCGGAACGCGGCGAGACGCTGCGCCTGCGCTGGTGGGGCGATACGTATGACCGCGCCGCCGACCCCCAGACCTTCTTCGGCGTGATCGCTTATCGCGCGGACAACACCAACACGACGCTGAGCACGTACACGCGGGGCAAACTGAACCTGGCGCCCTCGGGGCTGGGGATGCTGGCCGTGTCGGGTTGTCTGTCCGACATCCGCTCGCTTTATTGCGCGACGGCCGGGGTGTTTGACGAGGACCTGGGCCGCAAGGCGTATAAAGGCAGCGCGGGGCGCATCTACACCAACGCGCGCAACATCCGCAACCTGGGCGGAACAGACGGGGCCAGCCTGACGCGCGGCAGCCTCACGTGGCTCCCGTCATATCCGTGGTGGGGACAGGCGGGCGATCTGGCCCTGGGGTGCAGTTTCGCGTACCGCAACCAGCCGGTGACATACGGGCGCGAGGCGCACTGGTACTCCTGGGCCGGCCCGGTTTGGAGCCATCGCGTCTACGAAGGACGCTTTGCGACGGTCTTCCCCAGCCTGCCCAACCCACCCCCCTTCCCGCGTTACGTGAAGTACGAGAACCTGAGTCCGGAACGCAAGGCGCAGCGGCAACTGGGCAGTCTTGCGGTCGTGGCCGACCGTTTCGGCAAAGGCGGCATGACCGACGCGCAAGGGCGCATGAAGTACCCGGGCGATGGTCTCTACGGCCACCGCGACGGGTACAACGTGCTCCACGGCGACGGCAGCGCGCGCTGGCAGGGCGACCCGCAGCAGAAGATGATCTGGACGCCTATGCCTGTGGACAACACGGCCACCGCGCCCTTCCACGGCAACAACTGCCTCATCTACGACGGCTCGTCAAACATGAGCTACGGGCTGGGCTATTTCAACCTCTTCGACATGGAGCCTGGGCTGTACAACGAGCTGAAGTACTGAGGCGGTTTTAGGGGCGAGGCTGTGCTTTGCGTGGGCGGCGTCCGCAAGGCCGGCGCGGGCGCTTGCCTGTCTCCGCGGCTTTTCAGGAGGGCCTGTCTTGCGCCTCGATACTGCGCTATCGTTGCTCGTTGTTTTCACTCTGTCGGCCGCGTGTGTCGCCGCCGAGCGCGTCGAGATTCTGTTCAACGTCCCAGCAGGGCTGGAGGGTTACACGGGCGCGCAGCCGGTGACGTTTGGAGTGCCCTTTGAGAAGGGCAAGCTGAAGGACAGCAACGGGTTGAACGTGGTGGACGAGGCGGGCAAGCCCGTGGCGGCGCAGTTCAAAGTGACGGCCACGTGGGCGCCGGGGTCGCGCGACGTGAAATGGCTGCTGGTGGACACGGCGGCGGACGTGCGCCAGGGCAAGGCGGGCAGGGCGTTCCTGGTGTTCGGGCCCGACGTGACGCGCGAGGCTCGCGAGCTTCCTGCTCTCCCCCCCCTATCGAGCGGCGTTTTCTCGGCGAGCCAGTTCGCGTTGACGGTGGAGCCGGGCGGTGTGTGCGCGGCGGCGGACGTGAAGGCGGAGGTGGAGTTGCGCGGCGCGGTTCGGTCCACGGTGAAGGTGACGGGGCGCTATGTGACGGCGGACGGGAAGTGGGTGGCGGACTTTGTGACGCGCTATCGCGTGTACGCGGGGCAGCCTTTTATGCGGGTGTATCACACGCTGGTGTGGCAGACGGACACGAGCGTGAGGATCGGCGGGCTGTGGTTCACGCCGGCCGGCGGACACCGGGGACATGTTGCCGAATCCGGCCAACGGCCGGATCGCAGCCTGTCCCCGGAACAGGCGATGGCAACGGCTGGCGTGGACGGCAAGGCCGTGGCGCTGAAGGACGCGACGCTGCGCCAGGACGAGTGGAACGTGGTGAGCGGCGCGGCGCAGGGCGCGAAACTGGACGGTTGGGTCGAGGTGGCTCTCCGGGGACATGGCGCCTCAGCCGGCCAACGGCCGGATCCCAACGTGTCCCCGGATCAGACGGACCGCCTTCTCGTGGCGTTGCGGTGGCCGTGGCAGCAGTTTCCCACGGCGTTTCGGGGCAAGGACGGCCGGATTTCGGTGGGGCTGCTGGCGCCGCGGGAACCGATGAGCCTGGCGGCGCTGGACGTGGCCGTGGATACGGTGAAGGCGGATGTGAAGGCGTGGAACCTGCGGACGTTCGACGGGGCAAAGCTGTGGAACGTGACGCACAACGGGCCGGATGCGCTGGGGCATATCTCGCCGCGCGGGGTGGCGAAGACGTGGGAGATGATGGTGTGGCGGGATAAAGCCGGGGCGGCGAAAGCGGAGATCATGAACCTGCTGGCGCAGCAGCCTGTGCTGGGGTTCGCGGACCCGGCGTTCGCGGTCAAGGCGGGGCTGCCGTCGCCGGCCTCGCCGCGCGACGTGAAGGCATTCCCCACTGTAGAGGCGGCGCTGGAGCGGGCCTTTGACTGGTACACGCTGGAGCGGGCGACGGACGGCGACTACGGGGTGTGGAACTGGGGGGACTTGCAGTGGTGCTGGACGCGCGCGCAGGGGTACACCATCTACCGCTATTGGATGAATAACGGCAAGGGGTGGCCCGTGGCGCCGTGGGCTCTGTGGCTGCGCTCGGGCGACCGGCGCTACTGGGAGCGCGGCGAGGCGAACAGCCGGCACATCATGGACGTGGACACGTGTCACGCGCCGGAGTGGACGTACGCGGCGGACGGAAAGATTCGCGGCGGGCAGTACCATTACTCGGCCATTCACTGGGGCTATGGGCCGGAGGTTTCCACCTTTTTCGTGGACTCGGAGTATCTGCCCACCTGCTACTACATGACCGGATATGAGCGGGCGTGGGATGTGACGCTGCTGCGCGCCGAGGCGCTGGCGCGGGATCGGTGGCAGGAGCGGGTGAAGCGCTTCACGGAAAACAAGGACGAGATTTCGCGGCACCTTTACGTGGTGATCAAGGACTTGTCCGCGTTGTACGAGGCGACGTGGGATGAGCGGCTGCTGCCATATCTGAAGGCGTACGTGGAGCTGACGCTGGGCGCGCAGGGCAAGGACGGCGGGTTTCCGGGGGTGAAGACGCCGCACTATCTGGATCAGTCGCTGCACCTGGCATGGCGGGTGTTGGGCGACGCGCGCATCGCGCAGGCGCTGCGGCGATGGCAGGACTGCCTGGGCGACCCGGAGACGCCAGGGCCGCATTTCAACATCGAGGGGCCGTGGTCGCTGTGGACGGCGGTGACGGCGTGGAGGATGACGGGCGGCGCGCACTACCTGCGCGCGGCCGCCGGGGCGATGTTCGCGCAGGCGGAAGGCGCGGACGACGGGACTAGCGAGTGGCGGGGCATGAACCCCGTTCCGGCGCACGAGGCCGGCCCCCTGCTGCGCGACTGGCCGATCGTGATGGCCGCGCTGCGCGAGGCGCCGCCGGAGCAGCGGTTCGACCAGCCGGCGCCGATGCCCTACTTTGAGAACAGCCTGCCGATCCCGGCGGCGGCGGACAAACAGGGGTGGAAGGACCGCCACGTCGTGCTGGCGCTGGACGAGAAGGACGAGGCGTTTGAGGTGAGCTTCTACTGGCTGGCGCACAATTTCTCATCCATGCGCGACGTGCGCGTGCGCGTGCTGGCGCCCAACGGCGCGGTGGTGTCGGATACGACGGAGAGCGTGGGCGCGTCAAAGGAAGCCAGCACGGGGCCGCGTGTCGTGAAGGTGGCCGCGGACGGCATGAAGGGGGTGTATGCGTTCGAGGTGTTCACCGGGCTGCGGCGCAGCGCGATCCACGCGCGGGCGACCACGGGCAAGCGTGTGTACTACATGCCGGGCAAGACACTCATCATGCACTCCGCGGCGTACGCGGGCCGGGCGTGGTTCCAGCCGGAAGCGGGCGCCGAAGTGGTGTTCAACTACCCGAGCCTCTCGGCGGAGCAGCGCATCGCGGTTTATGACGGCCAGGGCCGCATTGCGGGGTCGAGCCGGTTCACGGGGACGGCGTGGATCCCGTACAAGAGCATCCGCATTCCGCAGCCCGTGGGCGAGCCGTGCCGGTTCAAGGCGGCGAGCCAGGAGTTGCACGCGCTGGTGATGGGCGTGCGCAAGCCAAGCGCGGCGGAGATGACGTTCTCGGGCGTGCGGCCCTACTTCGCCGGGCTGCGGAGCGAGTAGTTCGACCCGGAGAGGTTCGCGTGTCCTGATCTGAAGGCTCTGGCCGAGGGGAAGTGAGATGGCGCTTCATGATAATCGCCCCGTGGCCGCGCGCCGCGTCCGCCAAGTTGCGGCTGTGTGCCTGTTGTTCGCCTCATGCGCGGCGGGGCTGTCGCCGGCGTTCGGCGGCGAGGTGACCCTCGACCGCAAGTCGAACATCGTGATCACCACGGCCGGGCCTGCGGAGAAGGAGCTGGAGCTGGCGGCGGACCTCCTGCGGCGGTACCTGCTGCTGGCGCTCGACCGCAAGGAACTGGCCGGGCCTGGGGCCAAGGTGACCTTTGCGCTGGAAGCGCTGGCGGTGTCTTGGGAGACGCTGCCCAAATCGGCGATGACGACGCTGCGCGATATTGGCGCGTTTGAGATCGAGGTCAAAGCGGCGCCGGCGCAACAAATCCGCATTCTCGGAGCCACGGCGCTGGCGGCGAGCTTTGGGGTGATGGAGTTCCTCGATTCGGGGCTGGGGGTGGCGTGGCTGTTTCCGGGCGATCTGGGGCTGGCGCTGCCGGAGAGGCGCAGCTTCGCCATTGCCGAGGGCAAGGTCCGCCGCGCGCCGGCGATCGCAAGCCGCATCTTCAGCGGCATGAAGTACCAGCAGCCGGAGTTGATGCTGCCCTTCCGCCAGAAGTACGCCAAGTCCCCACTTCTCGCCAACCGCAACTTCTTCTCAGCGTGGGACTACTTCAAGAGCTTGCGCCTCGACGCGCCGATCAGCGTTCACCACAACATGATTCACATCTTCCCCGTGGCCGAGTGCAAACGCGATTGTCCGGAGATCTTTCCGATCAAGGACGGCAAGCCGCATATTCCGCCGGAGGACAAGAACGCCAAGGGACACGCGAACTGGCACCCTTGCTACTCGAACGCGAAAACGCTGGAGGTCGCGGTGGCCAAGGCGCGCCAAGCGTTTGCGTCAGGGGCGCTGGTCTTCTCTCTGGGGATCAACGACGGGCTGCGCGTGCAGTGCGAGTGCGCGGAGTGTCGCAAGGCCGGGTGGCCGGAATCCTATTACCGGTTCGTGAGCCGCGTGGCGGACGCGGTGAAGGACCAGTACCCCCCCCGCATGATCGGCGTGCTGGTGTACGGCGACGTGCGACATCCGCGCCAGCCGCTGCGGCTGCCTGAGAACGTGTACTGCAACGTGACGACGGGCAGCAAGATTTCAGAATGGTCCAAACGCGCGAGCCATCTGGGGAGCTATGGCTACTTCTATGGGTCGGGCTTCCTTGTGCCGAACTTTCCGCTGAAGGCGATGGTGTGGAACGCGGGGCAATACGCGCGGCACGGGGTGCTGGGATTCTACGCGGAGACGTATCCCGTGTGGGCGTTTGACGCGCCAAAGGTCTACATCCAGAGCCGGCTGTTCTGGGACCCGAAGATGGACGTGGAGGCGGCGCTGGACCGGTTCTGCGCCGCGGCGTATGGGCCGGGGGGACCAGCGATGGCGCGGTTCTACCGCCTGTGGGCGAGCCAAGCGGACAGGCTCGTGGACCCCGGCGGCGACGACCCGGCGCCGCTGTGCAATATGTCCAAGTGGCGGAATTCCTCGGTCCAGTGCAAGGCCGTGGCGCCGGAGACGATGCAGGCGGCCGCGGCGCTGTTGGACGAGGCGGCGGGCGCGGTGAGGGCGGATCTTCACGTGAAGCGGGTGGACATGGTGAAGACGCACTTTGGCCTGAGCCAGGCGCTGTACAACCTGAACTTCATCGTGCAGGACACATTTGAGGCGCAGCCGCGCAAGGACCTGGCCAGCGTGTTTGCGGCGCTGCGCCGGGAGACGGAGATCCGGCGGCAGATGGAGAAGCGCATAGAGGAGCACGCGGAGTGGAGCCTGGGGGCGAGCCCGTTCGAGGCCGGGCCTGGGTGGACGCTGGACACGGAGATGCGCACGGCGGCCGTGACGGCGATCATCAAGCTGCGCGAGGCGGGCGCGTTGACGGAGGCGGTGAAGGCTTCGCTGCCCGAGGAACTGAAGCCGTATCTGGCGCCGCTGAAGCTGGCGGCCGCGCCAGCGAGGGTCCAGAGCATCGAGAAGGGCGTGTACTACGCCATGCCGGGGCCGGACCAGCGATACACGCCGATGCAGGTGACCGTGGGGCCGACGACCGTCTGCCGCACGAAGGGGGATAACCCGGTGATCGAAACCGGGGCGCAGGAGGGTCAGTTCAAGCAGCACTGGGCGGCGCTGTACTTTGGCAGCGCGCCGGGGAAGACGCGGCAGGTCTTCCGCGTGGAGATGGCGGCCAAGGGCAAGAGCGGGTCGCTGAACGTTAACATCGGGAACAACTGGCGCTTCACGCCGGGCGACGGGCTGCCTGTGCAGACGGAGATGGAGTTTGGCGGCGCGGGCGGCGAGGCGCGGCGTCTGTTCTACATCGAGCCGCTGACACCGCAATCGCCGCTGGCGGAAAAGCCGCGCTCGCACAAGGTGGTGTTGGTGTGGTCGCCGGAGGCCGCGGACGCGGCGTGCGAGGCGATTGTGACGCTGACGCCGGGGACGATGGAGTAAAGGGGGAGCTTGCGCGCTGGGGGGCGCGGACCATGGGAATCATGGGAGGAATGGGAAGTATGGGCAGATGAGACCTATGCCCCCCTACCCTATCAGGTTTTCGATGTTGCCGTGGTTGACGAGTTCGCGGATGTCGGGGGGGACGTCCATCATGTCGAAGAAGCGCTCGTAGAACTCGATGAAAGGCTGGAACTGGTAGAGGCCCTGGAAGCAGAAGGAGACGTCGGAGGCGTAGCAGAGCCTGCGGATGGAGTCGAGGTCGGGGCGGCCGGCGTGGGTGAAGATCTGCTTCCACATTTCCATGGGGCGCTTGTAGGCGGTGCCGCCGGAGAAGTCGGCGTAGACGTTCTTGAAGTTGTGAAGGACGTTCCACGCCTCTTCCCACCAGGGGTTGCCGAAGTGGGCCATGAGGATGTTCATGTCGCGGAAGGCGCGAGCGACGCGGTCGAGGGCGGCGGGGCGCATGTCGGTGATATCCACATAGTCCTCGCGGCCGAGGAGGGCGCCGGGCTTGAAAAGTTTGTCGGTGACGTAGCCGGTGTGGAAAACGGCGAGCTTGCGGCGGTCGCGGATGACCTCGTAGAGGGGGAAATAGCGGTTGTCGCCGTAGGAGTGCATGGGGTGGATGAACTTGATGCCGGCGGCGCCGCGCGAAAGAAGCGCATCAATCTCGGCGGGGGTCACCTTGTCGATGTCCACCATGCAGACGGGGATGACGTAGTCTCCGAAGATTTCCTTGAGGGGGAAGACGACGTGGGGCGGATCGAGAAGCATGGCGCGGTCCACGCCTTGGCGGCGGCTCTCGGCGACGTGCTGCTCCGGGGTCTGGGCGCCGGGGGTCCAGCCGTGGCGCAGGGGCGGGACGCAGGAACCGTCAGGCAGGTGGTCGGCGTGGCAGCCGTGTCCGTGGGCGTCAATGCGCATAGGTTCTCCTACTTGATGTAGACCTTGCCGAACTTTTCGGGGACGTTGAAACGGGTCTTGCCGGTGGGCGACCAGGCGGAAAGCTCGACGTCTTTGCCGCGGACGCGCTGGCGGCAGACGTTGATGTACCAGGGGTAGGTGTCGCTGGGGGGCTTGCCGGAGACGCCGGTCAGGGGGTCAATGTCGGCGGCGTTTTCGCCGGCGAGGGGCAGGCGGATTTCGACGGTCCAGCCGTCAGCCTCCTTCTGCGTGGCGACTTCGACGCCGGAGTTCCAGCGCGCGCCAAGACCCTTTTCGCGGTCGAGGTCGGTGACGGCGCCCGAAGGGCTGATGGCGATCTGGTAGTAGGAGTGGGTCTGTGTCTCGACGAGGAGTTCAATGACGTCGCCGAACCAGATGTTGGGGTCGTCGGGCTTTGAGCTGCCGATCTTGAGGTTGGCCATGTCGGGGTCTTTGCAGGTGACGCCGAGGCAGAGGGCGTTGCCGGCCCAGCCGATGTGGAAGGTGGTGGGACACTTGGGGCGCTTGCCAGTGATGATGTCGGCGAGCTGGTACATGCGGACGGTTTCCCAAATGGGGTCGTCGAGCTTGCCGTCTATCTTGAGGCCCTTGCCGTCGCGCTCAAGGGCGCGGGCGGAGGGGACGTTTTCGCGGGGCTTGGCGAGCTGGTTGCGCAGGACCTTCATGGGCTCGGTGTATCTGACGATGACGTCAATGCGCTGGCCGTAGACGGTGTCGCCGGCGGCTTTGCGGGCGGCGGCGAGGAGTTCGAGGGCTTTGTCGATGGCGGCGATATCCTTGCGCATCTTGGGCCAGTTCTGTTCGCTGAACTGGATGAAGGCCTTCATCTGGTCGCGGGCGGGGCCGTAGTAGTTGGTGTAGTACTCTTCGAGCATGGCGTCTACGTCTTGGGTGGCGTCCCACCAAAGGCGGGTGGTGACGTAGAGGTTGAGGTGGTTGAGGGCGAGGTAGTCGTAGGGGTGGCCGCCGCGGGCGGCGGGCTGGTAGAGGTCAATGTACTCGCCGAGGCCGAGGCCTTTGAGCGCGCGCAGGTCGTCGGCGATGAGATGGGGGAAGTAGACGGGCAGGCCTTCCCAGGCGTCGCCGGGCCGGCCGGTGAGGTAGTACTCGTACACGAACATTTGCTTGGAGGGGAGCTTGGCGAGCCAGGCCTTGCGGAGGTCGCGGAAGTGGTCGCGGACGGCGGTGTCCCAGAAGGACATGCGGTTCTGGCAAAACCACAGGGCGAGGTTGGGGGAAAAGGTGGCGATCTTTTCGGGCGGGAGCCGGTAGGAGCCGTAGGCGAGGGCGCTGACCATCTTGTCGGGGTTGCTTTTGTAGAGTTCCTGGGCGACGCGGTTGGCGTAGCCGAGCACGTAGTCGGAGATGCGGCCTTCCCAGCCGCGATCGGGCGTGCCTTTGCCTTGGCACAGTTCACACTCGCACATGCCGGAGCTGTAGCCGTCCACGACGTCTACGCTGAGCATGGGCTCGCGGTAGTGGTTGAAGACGGCGCGGGCGTATTTGAGGTGTTCGGCGAAGAGACCAGGAGCGGAGAGGCAAGGGGCGCCTTGGCCGCCCTTGTGGCCGGTCTGGCGCTTGCCGCCCCAGAGGGCGTAGTAGTCGGGGTGGGCCTGTTTCATCTCGTCGCGGCCGATGACGAACTTGATGCCGTGGCATAGCTGCGTGAGGCCGATGAGGCCGGCGCCTTCGTTGACGCCCATGCGGAGATTCCAAAGCTTTTCCTCGGCGGTCATGGAGTTGCGCCTGGCCCACCAGCCCAGTTTGCGCAGGGGGAAGTCGGGGCGCACGGTCTTGTCCACGGCGGGCAGGGCGATGTCGTTGGCCTTGGGGATGATCTCGCCGAGTGGGCCGGGGAAGTACCAGCGCACGCCGAGGCCGCGGAGGAAATCGTGGGCGGCGTTGAGCGTGCCGGCGTCGTCGAACTCCCAGAGCTTGAGGTCGTCGCTCCAATAGGGGAAGACGTAATTGAAGGGGTTGACGTAGACGCCTCCGGAAATCTTGTCGAATTCGGAATCGATGCGTTCTCGCTCCGCCCTGCCGGCGGAGCCGCCGGTCCAGATGTGGGCGTAGGGCTCGACAGGGGCGAAGCGCTTGTCCGAGCCGAGCAGCGCGAGCCAGTCTTTGCCGGAGGCCACTCGATAGGCGCCGTGGGCAAGGTCGCCGGCCTTGAGGCCGAGCTTGTCGGTGTGGGCGCCGCGGCCGACGAAGATGTTGACGCCTTGTCCGGGCGCGGCGGCGATGGGGAGCTTGGCGCCGGTGATCTTCTCGATGTGGATTTGGAGCTCGGCGGCGGCGAGCCTGGCCATGGGCGCGGGGTCGTCGGAAAGGACGATCTGGCCGCAGGGCTTGCCGTCTTTGACGATGAAGGATTGGGCGGCAAGGGCGGGCCAGAGAATCGCGATGGCCGCGAGGGCGGACAGAGTGTGGACGGGTCTCATGCAAGGCTCCTTAGTCAGGCCGGCCGGGCTCAGTTGGCGTCCACGCCGGACGCCGCGTCAAAACCGTGCCAGACCTTGGCGCTGCTGTAGCGCCAGTTCCAGTTGCTCTCGTCGGAGACTCCGGCGGCGTTGGTAAAGGGGACGCCGCCGGCGTTGGTGCCCTGGAAGAGGTTGTTGGCGAGCAGATAGTACTGGAGCTGGCCCTCGGGGGCGCCGACCAGAGAGGAGGAGCCGTATGCCTGGCCATGCCAGATGATCTGCTGCTGGGGATCGCCGATCCACTTGGCGCTGCCGTCGCCGTAAAGGACGTTGTAGCCGTCGCGGTGGCCGAGCAGGCCGTAGCCGGCCATGGCGATGGTCTGATCGAGGGTGGGCGTGGAGGGGTAGGGCCGGCCGAGAGCGTCCTTGTAGCGGCCTTTCGAGAAGGTGTCGCAGGCGAGGGCGCGGCCGCCGAGTTGCTTCTGCGTCTTGAAGAGCGGGGCGCCCCATCGGACGTGGACGCCGGGCCGGGTAAAGGCGAGCTGGGGGCGGATGTTGGCGCCGGCGGGCATGGTCTTGCCGGGACCTTCGAAGCTGGCGCACCAGGGCCTCATGCTGAGCATGGGCACGCCGCGATAGGCGTAGTGAGACCAAAGCATGGAGGCGTAGCTGCGGCGGCCGGCGTAGGAGTCTTCGCTGGTCATGCCGGTCCAACTGCCGTACATCATGACGCTGGCGGAGTAGCCGCCGGCGCCGGTCCAGTGGGAGAGACGGTGGGCGCCCTGGACGCCGTAGGCGCCGGGGTCGGACTCGCGGGGCATGCCGTCGGAGCTGGGGCAGTAGAAGGCGCGGGCGTCGGGGAGATAGCCGCCGGCGAGGAAGAGGCCCATGCCGTGCGGGGCGTTGCTGAGTCCGGAGCCGAAGCGGTAGTTGCCGGAGGCTTTGTAGCCGATGCCGATGAGGCGGAAGTAGGCGAGGTAGGAGCCGCCGTCGCCGCCGGTGGCGCTGGCGCCGGTGAGCAAGAGAGGGGTGTCGCCGGGTTTGCCGAAGAAGGTGGTTTCGATGTAGCCCTGGGGCATGCGGCAGCGGTCGTCGGTGATGCCGAGGTCGCTCATCTTGCCATGGAAGATGTTGGAGTCGCCGACGGCGACGTTCCAGGCGCACTCGCCGTCGGTCTTGGAGGCGCACTGGCGGTAGGTGGTGGTGGAGCCGCCGGGGACGCCGACAAGGAAGGGAGAGTTTTCGTCGGCGCCGACGCCGATCCACGAGGCGACGTAGCCGCCGTAATCACCGCAGTAGGCTTCAGAGGCGCGGCCGATCTGGCTGAGGCTGGTCAGGCAGTTGGCGCGGCGGGCTTTCTCGCGGGCGGAAGACAGGGCCGGGAGGAGTATGGCGGCGAGAATGGCGATGATGGCGACGACGACGAGGAGCTCGATAAGCGTGAAGGCGGAGATGTTCCTGCGACTGGCTCTCATGATTCACTCCTTCCGTTGGTGTGGCAAGCTTCAACCTGCTCACCGGCGGCGTGAAGCAGCATGGTTCGGGGGACACGTTGCGATGCCGCCGTTGGCGGTCTTGCGCAACATGTCCCCGAGGCGGGCCTCATGGTCAGCTCCTTCTATCAGCCGGCGTGTCCGGCGGCGGCGAGGGCCGGGCTGTCGGGGGCGGCGCCTTCCGTGGCGCCCGCGGCAGCCTTGTGCGCGTCTTGGCGCTGAAGGTAGCGTTGGGTCTTGGTGGCGACGCGTTCGAGGGTGCGCTCGTAGCTGTCGAGGCCGGCGATGAAACGGTAGACCTCGTTGCCCAGGACTTCCCACTGATAGCGGCGGGTGTTGACCTGCGAGACGCCGTATTGGCGGCCGGGTCGCTGGACGAGGTCCTGGAGCACGGCGGCGTTGTCGGGGCCGACGGACCGGGCGAGGGCTTCGCGCACGCGGGGGTGGACGGCGGCGGGCATGTCGTAGCCGAGTTCGGCGAGCCTGGCCTGGAACGGAGCGCCGGCGAGATGAGCGGCCCACTCCCAGGCCTCGTAGGGGTGAACGGAGCGGGCGCTGACGCACATGGAAAAAAGCGTGGAGCCGAGCGTGCCCTGGCCTGGGCCTGGGATGGGGAGGGCCTTGACGGGCTGGCCGTCGCGCGCGGCGCGGCAGAAGAAGACGGAGGGCTGGAGGCTGACAGCGGCCTTGAGCAGGTCGGAGCGGTCCCATTGATCGAAGCGGTTGAGCTCGACGCACGGACGCTGTGCAAGGGCGCGCAGGCGCTCCATGATGCGGCGGACTTCGGGCTTGGCCATGACGCCGGGGGCCAGGGCGATCTGGGCGTAGTCGTGGCCGGAGGCGACGAGGAAGGTGCGGGGGAAGGCCATGCTCAACAGCTTGAAGCCTGTCTCGCCGTCCTCGGGCTCGGCGGCCTCCAGAGCGGCCAGCAATGCTTCCACGCTGCGTATTCGCGTCCAGTCAAGACCATAACGCTGGCAGGCGTCAAGGCCGGCGACCAGGATGGGAGCGGCCACGAAGAGAGGCACGCCCCACACGCCGCTATCGCTGGTGAGCAAATCCATGACGGCGGGCGGGATGGAGTCGAAGCGGCCTTCGTGGTGGGTCAACATGCCGCAGGCTGGGGTGATGGCGCCGAACGCGGCGGCCCAGTTGACGGTGTAGGAGGGCAGAAGCGCGAGGTCGGCGTCAATGGATCGGGCGGAGTCTTCGTCGTCGCGGCCGCGCAGCGAGCGGACGACGAAGCGCATAGCGTAAGGAGCGTAGCTGTGGGCGTACTCGTTGGCCGCCCACTCGAAGGCGGGGAGCAAGGCTTCGTCGTGAATGAGGCAGGTGAGGGCGCCCGCGCCGCCGGGGCTGACGCTGTCGCGCATGGGGCTGGGGGCTGGGGCTTCGGCGGCGCGCATCATCTTGAGGCGCAAGAGGTGGGCCATAGGCGGGAGGGGATCGGCCACGACTACGCCAGCGCGGGGATAGGCCACAAGCCACTCTTCGTCCTTCAGTTCCTGGACGGCGCGCTGCACGGTGATAAGCGAGACCTCGAAGTGGTCACACAGGTCCCGAAGCGAAGGCAGGCGGTCGCCCGGGCCAAAGCGGCCCCTCAGAATGGCGTCAACGAGCTGGCTCTTGACATGCTCGAAGCGCTGGGTTCTGGGTTTGAGAGGCATGATCGGAGTTTTCTGATTGTGTCTAATCTGTATTTGCTCTGTATATATTCTACACTGCACGACGGCTGTGTCAAGTGAAAAGGCTTTTGGGCGGGGAGGCAGGCATGCGGGGTCAGGAAGGATAAGAAGGACGGTAGATGAAGAACAGCGGCGTCTGCGGGCAGGATGCCCACGCTCCGGCAGGGAGAGTCTGCGGTCAGTAGGTCAGGATCAGTCCGACGGCTTCGAGGGTGGCTCGGGTCCGCCATGATCGGGTGGCGCGGACTCGACATAGAGGTGCGGGTCGGGGGCGAGGCGGGCGCGCCGGAACGCGCGTTCGAACCCAAGGCGGGCTTGGGCGAAGAAGTTGGGCCGGCCTTGAAGGTAGCCGCCTACGGTCTGACCGTTGAGAAAAGCCACGCGGCGGTGGCCGATGTCGAGCAGGTGGGCCGTGGCGAGTTCGAAGCC